>CAXMTB010000006.1:0-44549 GCA_964195835.1 uncultured Nitrospinaceae bacterium
GTTGGACTTTTGCAAATCTGCTCTTACCGTCCGTTTCCGCGGAGAGAAATTTACAATTCGCTTAAAGACAAAATGAACATTGTTGTGGTCGAAAAATCGATTTCCCTGGGAAGAGGCGGGATTCTGGCCAGCGATGTGCGCTGGTCTTTTCCCCGTGCCGAGAAAAAAGATCGTAATATCAGCAGCTTTATTGCAGGATTGGGCGGCCGCAATATTACGAAGAACGACCTGCGATACATGGTGGAAAAGGTCGAGAAAGAACCGGTGGAATTGGAATTTTTAGGACTAAAAAAAGAATTGATACCATTGCATGCGTTGCCACGGGCTGTCTGGAAGTTTTCAGTTCACCCTATCCTGATCCGTCCTGGCGCATTCCGTTTTTGCACAGCCTTTTTGAAAATGCATCAGCGGTTGCCTCCGGCGTGGAAGCCGCTTACAAAGCCTTGAAGAAAGGGCCGGTCAATATCATCGCCCAGGGGGGTGACGGCAGTACTGCCGACATCGGATTTCAGAGTATCAGCGGCATGTTTGAAAGGGGCCACAACGTGCTCTATGTATGCTACGATAACGAAGCCTACATGAATACCGGAGTTCAGCGTTCCAGCTTTACCCCTTACGGCGCCAGGACCAGTACAACACCCATGGGCAACAGAACAAGGAAAAAAAATATGCCGTTGATTGCAGCCGATCACGGTATTCCCTATGTGGCTACTGCCACAGTCGATGATTTCAGAGACTTGCAGCGAAAGGTGAAGACCGCCCTTTCCATTGAAGGGCCCAAATACATCCACATCCTGGCACCCTGCCCCTTGGGCTGGGGCCATCACGGTGAACTCACCGTGCAGATCTGCCGGCTGGCGAAAGATACCGGTCTGTTTCCAATATATGAAATCATTGACGGCAAGATGACCAATGCAAAAAAGATCCCGGTCAAGGTTCCGGTACAAGAGTATCTCAAATTGCAAGGTCGGTTCAGCCATCTGTTCAAGAAAGGCGGATCTAAGGAAATCATCGCCGAAATTCAAGAAATCGCCAACAAAAATATAGAGAGGTTTAACTTATAATGGAAAAGCTGCCTTTAGGATTAGTCCTGGATTTACGCAAAGTCGTTCCTTATAAAACAGGTTCATGGCGAACTCTCATGCCCATCAATATCACGCATACTCCGCCCTGCAACAACGCTTGCCCTGCCGGCAATGACATCAGAGGTTTTCTAAGGGTCCTGGCGGAAAAGAAAGATTATGAGCAAGCGTGGCATGTTTTGACCCGCACCAACCCTTTCCCGGCAGTCTGCGGCAGAGTTTGCCCCCACCCCTGTGAAGCTGGATGTAATCGACGGGATTTTGACGAACCTCTGGCAATAAACTGTGCAGAGCGCGCTGTGGGTGATTACGGTCTGGAGAATAACCTGCAACACAAAAAACTTATCGATACAAGAAAAGAAAAAGTAGCGGTCATCGGCTCCGGTCCGGCCGGATTCTCCTGTGCCTTTCATTTGGCCAAAAGAGGATTTCAGGTGAAGATATTCGAAGCAAACAGCGAGCCCGGCGGTATGATGCGTTATGGTATTCCATCCTACCGGCAACCGAATTACATTTTGAAACAAGAAATTGATAATATTCTCCGCTTAGGCGTTGAATTGGAATGTAATGTCAAGGTCGGGGTCAACATACCCTTGGATCAATTGCGAAGTGAATATGATGCTGTATTTTTAGGGCTGGGTGCCCAAAAAGGTGTGTCGATTGACATCCCGGGCAAAGACGCGGAAAATGTTTTTACCGGAGTGGAGTTTTTAAAACAGGTCAATACCGGTAAATGGGTAGAACTCGGCAACGATGTTGTGGTCATCGGCGGCGGCAATACCGCCATGGACTGTGCCCGGGTGGCCAAGCGTCTGGGGGCAAATGTGAGTATTGTTTACCGACGCACCCGAATGGAAATGCCTGCGATTACCGCCGAAATCGACGAAGCCATGGAAGAACGCATCATGTTTCGGTATCACACCAACCCGGTTAAATTAGTGTTGGATGAAGGCCGGGTGGTCGGTCTTTTGTGTGTTCAAATGGAGCTAAGAGAGCCCGATGCCAGCGGTCGGGCCAGACCGGTTCCCATTTCCGGATCAGAAGCCTTCATTCCCGCGGACACCGTCATTATGGCCACAGGCCAGGCCGTGGATTATGATGGCATCGAGATTCAGACCGTAGATAAAAACTGGATCTATACCAACGAATATCTGATGACCAGTACGGAAGGCGTTTTTGCCGGTGGTGATGCCGTGGCAGGTCTGGAAACGGTCTCTTTGGCCATTGGTCAGGGAATGCGTGCTGCTTCCGCAATTGAAGATTACATCGAAGGAAATAAAGAGAGCGAATTGTCACAACCGCCCGTGGTCTACTCAAGGGAATTGAACACCTATTACTATCAGCCGGTCAAGCGATATGAGAAGGAGGCCAGGTCGATCCATATGAGACTCAAGGGTTTCAAAGAGGTTTATCCGGCTTTTGACCAAGATGATATTATTGTCGAGGCGGACCGTTGCTTTAGCTGCGGGCTCTGTTTCGATTGCGGCAACTGCTATATGTATTGCCCTGACAATGCCGTTCAAAAGTCGAAGACCACCGGATTCTACGAATTTGACTTGGACTTCTGCAAGGGATGTGGCTTGTGTGCAAAAGAATGCCCTTGCCATTATATTCAAATGACCCTGGAAAAGTGATCCGGCTTTCGTGTAATAATTATAAAGCCTTAGCATCTAAACTTTTAAAAAGCCTTCCTCATTAGGAGGGCTTTTTTGTTTAAAACTCAGGTTCAAAGTTCCATGGTTCAAGGTTGATGGTTTCGTATAAAGTCAGTTTTGCTCGCTCAGTGAACCTGACAACCTGAATAGTTACCAAAGGAGAATAACAATGGTAGAATTCACATATCAGGATATGTTTCCTTTGGGAAATGATACGACAGATTATCGTCGATTAACCGATGACCATGTTTCTTTAGATTCTTTTAAGGGTACCGAGATACTAACCATCACCCCGGAAGGATTAACCCTTCTGGCTGAACATGCGTTTAAGGATGTTTCCCATCTGCTGAGACCTTCACATCTGTCGCTCTTGGCAAAAATTCTCAATGATCCTGAAAGCTCCGATAATGACCGGTACGTGGCCCTTGAAATGCTGAAAAATGCGGTCATTTCCGCAGATGGTATATTCCCCATGTGCCAGGATACCGGCACAGCCATCGTAATGGGGAAAAAGGGCCAACAGATCTGGACCGGTTTTTGTGACGAAGAAGCGCTTTCAAGAGGCATCTTCAATGCCTATACAACCCACAATTTGCGTTACTCACAGAATGCGCCCTTGACCATGTATGATGAGGTCAATACTGCGTCCAATCTTCCTGCACAGATTGATATTTATGCCGTTGAAGGCAGCACCTACCATTTTCTTTTCATAGCCAAGGGCGGCGGATCTGCCAACAAGACATATCTTTATCAGGAGACCAAAGCGACGTTGACCCCGGAAAAGCTGGCTACGTTTATGAAAAAAAAGATGAAAACCCTGGGTACAGCCGCCTGTCCACCCTATCATCTTGCATTTGTCGTAGGCGGAACATCTGCTGAACTCAACCTTAAAACCGTCAAATTGGCCTCGGCAGGATATCTGGATCATCTCCCAACTACTGGAAATCGATGGGGTCATGCATTCCGGGATATGAAGCTCGAAACAGAACTGCTTGAGATATCCCAAAAACTCGGTATCGGTGCCCAGTTCGGCGGAAAATATTTCTGTCATGATGTTCGGGTCATTCGGCTTCCAAGACACGGTGCATCTTGTCCCATCGGCCTTGGCGTCAGCTGCAGTGCAGACCGGAATATCAAAGGAAAAATCACAAAACAAGGACTCTATTTAGAACGTCTTGAGACCGATCCGGCAAGGTATCTCCCGGAACCCGCAGATGCGGATACAGAAGCTGTTCGCATCGACCTAAACCGGCCAATGGATAAAATCCGGGCAGAATTGAGTCAATATCCGGTGGCAACCCGTCTGATGCTGACGGGAAAAATTGTCGTGGCCCGGGACATCGCCCATGCCAAACTTAAAGAACGACTTGACAAAGGTGAAGGCCTTCCGGAATATTTCAAAAATCACATGGTATATTATGCCGGTCCGGCAAAAACACCGGCTGGATATCCTTCAGGATCTTTCGGCCCCACCACTGCCGGCCGCATGGATCCTTATGTTCCCATTTTTCAGAAAGAAGGCGCTTCCATGGCCATGCTGGCCAAGGGAAATCGTTCGAAAGAAGTTACGCAATCGTGTAAAAAGTTCGGCGGATTCTATTTGGGTTCCATCGGCGGGCCTGCGGCACGTCTGGGTAAAGATTGTATAACAAATATCGAAACGTTAGAGTATGCCAATCTTGGAATGGAAGCGATCTTTCTGATTACCGTCAAAGATTTTCCGGCCTTTATTATCGTAGACGACAAGGGGAACGATTTTTTTGAAAAGCTGCTGGGTGAGTAATCGTTCTTTGAATAAGATAATTGAGCCCTCGGAGTGTTTTTCTGAATAGCCGCTTCATGGATTTAGAAGTAAAACTCCCCAACCCCTCAGATAATTTGAATAAGATAAAATGTTACCTTGATTAAAATGATCTCAAACGTTTCAAAAACTAAACAAGAAACCAAAGTGAGAGAATGTATCCGATGCGGCACCTGCTGCAAAAAAGGCGGGCCGTCTTTTCACCTTGAAGATAAGATTTTGATTGATAAAGGTATTATTCCGTCAAAGTATATCTATACCATCAGAAAAGGTGAACGTTCTTATGACAATGTTAAAGAATGTTTTTTGCCGGCATCTTCAGATATTCTAAAGCTAAAGGGACAAAAAGGTTCATGGACCTGTGTTTTTTTTAACGAAACAAATAGCAATTGTACAATATATGAGCATAGACCCATAGAGTGCAAAGTCCTTAAATGCTGGGATACTATAGAAATTGAAAAGATTTATGCAAAAAACCGATTGACACGACAAGATCTTATTTCATCCGTTGAAGGATTATGGGAACTTGTTGAGGGTCACCAAGAGCGATGTTCATATGACATGCTCAAATTTTTTATTGATTTTTTGAACAAAGGTAAAAAGGACGAAGCACTTAAAGGCATACTGGAGATTATCCAGCATGATATTAAAATTAGAGAACTGGTGGTGGAGAAAGCAGGCCTTGAAACTGATTTGACAGATTTTCTGTTCGGCCGCCCCATTACAGAAACCATAAAGATTTACGGCCTAAAAATTAAAGAGGAAGAAGGTAAGTATATTCTCACTCCAATGAGTTAAACAGATTTTCATTTGAAGCCTTAATTTAAGCAACGCCAATAAAGTGTAGCAGGCCGGGAAAAATTTTTAATGTAAAATCATAATTTTGGTGCAAAACTTGAGTTTTCTTTAAAGTTCTCACAAAAAGTGTCCGATATAATAAGAGGTTGAATAAAGGCAAACCATCCGAAAGGGTGGGACGCAAAGCCACTGGCCTAAATCCTAAAATTAAGATCCAGAGGATATGGCGGCAGGGTTGCCTGACTGATTTGAGCCACCCGCCTTGTATGTCAATACAACACCGCCTTATTACAAATCCTCTGTTCATCATATTATTTTTTTTGGGGAACTATTTAAATAAGGAGGAAAATCAATGACTTTTTCAATTCAAAGCACGCTTTCAGCAGTAAAGGCGTTTGGTGAAAAAATGGGGGTTACTGCCAACAATATTGCAAACGTGGAGACAGAAGGATTCAAAAAAAGCCGGGCAACATTGGTTGAAGGTCCAAGAGAGAATGTTGCGGTAGAAATAACGCAATCGGATACTCCGGGCCCTATCGTTGTTGATGTAACCGATGGTCAATTTACGGAAAGAGAAATGTCCAATGTGGATCTGGCGGAAGAGATCCCACAAACGATCATTGCGCAAAGGAATTATGAGGCAAATCTTGCAACATTAAGGACCCAGGATGAAATGTTGAAGTCTATCATTGATATCATCAAGTAAATAGTCCGGGGCTAAAAGACCCGGGCATAATATAACCCTGGAAGGGGCTGTTTTACTTAAAGCCATATAAGTTAAAAGTGTCTAAAGTGATCTAAGGTGCCTAAAGTTATGGAGTCACTTCGCTCTCTCCGAGCTGTAGGCTCTACCCTCCGGCCTGTAAGCCCTACGGGCTGGAAGCGGAGCCGGAAGCCGCTAATTGTATATAATTGGCAGAATTCCTTAACCCTGGCCCAGACCGATCACCAATACTTTATACTAAAAAAGTCATGTTTGTATCGATATGTAAGTCAGATCAATATGTTAACGATTCGCACCAGGGCGGGCTTTGGCTCACCTTAAACTCTTGTCCGCCGATGCAGTTTGGCGGATTAGTTCACTTCAAACTCTTCAAGAAATTTTTCAGGCAGAGACATAACTCTATGACCCGGCACAGAGGACCAGGTTTTTTATGACTAAATAAAGTTTTACCATTTACTGATTTTGCATACCCGGCATCATTGGCATCGACATCTTTTGGTACCCGGAGGGGATATTAAAAAAGGAGTCAGGCGTCGTTTTTTCTTGGATGTTCCGGTATTCCATAACCATGTGGCCGGATGGCCCATCCATTTCCATTTTAACAGGAAAATTTAGCTCTTCTGAAATCCAGTATGTTGCGGTACCAATGGACGGATCATTGAACGTATAATGATATTTTGAACACATCTGTCCGTTGACCTTTTCTTTGCCAATAAATTTCTTCTTCCCCATCTTTTCCAGTTCATCAGGATCAACAGGTACCATATTTTTCTGACTGCCCGCCGACATTTCCATATACATCATTTGCCCGGGCATAAGAATCCAGGCAACTCCTTTATCTTTCCTGAAAATCGTTATTTGTTTTTCGCCTCCGATGTTCAATTCCTGTCTGAGGTTGTCCCCTGTAAGAAACATCTTTCCTTTAAAGCTTCCCATGGGCGATGTATGAATCATGTCTGCGGTAATATCCGCAGCATTCCCCGACACCGAAAGAACCATTACAGTTATCAATAAGATGGCGACAAACAGTCCGAGCCGTGACATAAGCCGTTTTATCATGCTTCCCCCTCCCCCTTATCCATTTTGAAAAAATCATACCAAACTTTTTGAGAAAATACAATTTTTTCAATTGGTAAATGCAAGTTCCTGGCAAACAATACCGTCTTCCAGCATGGTTTTTTCTTTTTCAAAATCTAAAAAAAGTTCCTCTTGCAAAAATAGTTACAGCCCGTTATAAACCTACAAAAGAAACTGGATACATCTTATTGTTGATCTGGAATACCCTGACATAAATTTTGAGAGACACAATTTGACAGGGTAAATGCAAATGACAATATCTCATCTCTCTTGAAAATGAACATCTATGGAAGTATATGTAGCAAGACAGCCTATTTTTAATAAGAATAAAAAGTTGTATGGATATGAACTTCTTTTTCGTGATGGGTTGTCGAATGCCTTTCCGGATATTGATGGTGATACAGCCACCTCCCAACTCCTATCCAACAGTTTCTTCAGCATCGGCATGAACCAGCTCACATCTGGTAAAACAGCCTTTATCAACTTTCCTCAAAGTCTATTGTTAAAAAAAATTCCCATGATGTTTCCCTCAGAAAAAATGATAGTGGAAATCCTGGAAGATGTTGACCCCAATGAACAGGTTGTCAATGCCTGTACTGATATTGCAGAGGCAGGATATTCACTTGCATTGGATGACTTTGTTTTTAAAAACGAATTGCAGCCCTTAATCGAGCTTGCAGACATTATTAAAATTGATTTCATGCTGACCCCCATTGATGAAATTCAGAAAATGGTGGACCGGTTTAAAGGCAATAATATCAATTTACTTGCCGAAAAAATTGCGACATACCAAGAATTTGAAAATGCTCTATCAATGGGGTTTATGTATTATCAGGGATATTTTTTCAGTAAACCGGAAATCATTTCAGGCAAAGAAATCGCCCCCTCCAAGATCACCCTGTTGCAAATCGTGGCTGAGGCAAATAAGATCAATTGCAGTTTTGAGAAAATCGAGAAACTCATTAACAGGGATGTGTCAATTTCCTACAAACTATTGCGCTATATCAATTCCGCCTTCTTTAAACGCGCTTGTGAAATCTCTACCATTAAACACGCCATCGTTTTATTGGGAGAGATGGAGATCAAGCGGTTTATCTCCATGGTTGCCACTGCAGAGCTGGCTTCGGACAAACCTGACGAGCTTGTTCGTACGTCGATTACTAGAGCCAGATTTTGTGAACTTTTGGGTATGCACTCACAGAACGGAGCAGATATTTCTGAACTTTTTCTCATGGGTCTATTTTCCCTTATCGATGCGATGCTCGATAATAAAATGGAAGATATAATGTTAACCCTCCCATTATCGAAAAACATCAAACAGGCACTTTTGGAGGAAAAGGGCAATCTGGCAGATTATTTAAAACTGGTTTCCAGCTATGAGTCGGCAAATTGGAAGACATTTTCTTCAATCATTTCCAAAATCAATATCAACGAGAAAAAGATTCCTGAATTCTATCAGGATGCCGTGAAATGGGCGGACTCGTATTTAGTCTGATTTTTTTCCTGAATCTTGCACGGGCCGGAGGCTTTCATATGCTCCGATAGCGGGATTTCCGCTTCGCTCCAACAAGGCAAGATTCAGGTTTTATCTTTATCCAGCCGTAATATGCAACCACATGGAAAATGTTGCAGCAGACAATATGGTACATGAGGAAATTGCTGCCACGGCAAAATCAGTATCGCCGTCCATTTCTTTTGCCATAACATAGGTTAAAGTGGCTGTCGGTGATGCCAGAAGAATAAGGCCTGGTAGATAGTCATGCAGTTTTATATCGAACAAACGGTAAAAGATAATACCCAACCCCGGAAGCAGAACCAGCTTCAAAAAACTTGAAGATAATATTCTAAACATCCTTAACTGCATCAATTTAAAAGACAAAGAAGCCCCAATGAGGATTAAAGCCATAGGGAGTGCGAGTCCACTTAAAATATCCAGACTCCTGCTGATAACCAGCGGTAACTTTAGCCCTGTAGAAGAAAATAGAATGCCTGCCAGTGCCGAAAGAATCACGGGGTTGCCCAGTATTCTTAATACGACATCTCGTTTGTTTTTTGAGGTTGAAGCATCGTCAGAATTGAATTGAAGGGCTACCACTGCAAGAAAATTTTGTAATATCATGATAAAGCCGGCAATGATACTGGCCCTCACAAATCCATCATTGCCGAGAGAATAATATGCCACAGCAAGACCGATATATCCCAGATTCCCATGAAAAGAGGCCTGAATAAATGTCCCCAGTTCTCCTTTTTTGATACGCCAGATCAAACCCACACACCATGCCACAGCAAAAACAGCTAAAACGGATAAAAGTGTGATTAAAATGACGGTGACATCAAACTGGGTCCTTAAGGACGCTTTGGAGATCGCGTGAAAAATCATGGCAGGGATTGCCAGATAATAGACCAACCGGTTTGCCGGGCCTAAAAATTCCGGCTGAATAAATCCTTTAATCCGGACAAACCATCCAAGGGTTATTACGGCAAATATCGGAATTATCGTCGTTGCAATATTCATAAGATACGGTCATAGAGTATTCGTAACACTTTAGCCTTTTGAAAACATTGCCGCTTCAGGTATAATAGATTTTCCCAGCCTATCTTATTTTATTGGCGCTAATAAAAATTAAGGGGCGAAACTAAAGGAACAGCGATCAACTTACTTTCTTGACTTTCAACCATCTGACGCCTACACTTTATTCGATATCTGGAACCTCGAAGCTTCTATTTTTATAGTGTTTTTCCGAAAGTTACAAGTTATATTAATAAACGAGACAGAGTAAACGCATTTGACTTCGGTCCAGCGAAGCGACGGCGTTTTTCTCTTGGAAACCGACTGACTGTTTGAAGGGCTTTAGCACGCGTTAGCCCGAGCCGAACGAAATTATGACTTAAAAAAAATCAATAGGATATTTTAGCAACGAATTGTTCTTTATAACTCTGGCACGGCTCGGACTTACGGGTGCTTAAGCACAAGTTTCAGTCGGTTGTAAAGAGATATACGCCGTCGTGGAGCGCTCTCACTGTCTTGGGATTCAAATGCGCTTACCCTGTTAAACGAGGAGTATCATGTGAAAAATGATATTATCAACAAAGTCAAAGAGCTTTCCGTTAGAAAAAAGTTCCCCGACGGTTCTTTGTATACCAGTATCTCTATTGAACATATAATAAATCTCTCAGATTTTTTTCAACTCAGCGGACGTCACATTGAAATTACAGCCCTTGATGAAAACATTATTCCTGAACATTATGTCCGTAACATGAAAACATTTTCACCAAAGGATCAGTCGATTCTATTAAGTTCACGGGCAAGCATCGTCGGTCTAGGGGGACTGGGCGGTGCTGTAACTGAAATTCTCGCTCGCATTGGAATCGGCACACTTACACTGATTGAAGCCGACACATTCGAAGAAAGTAACCTGAACCGGCAATTTTTAAGCACACATCGCCTTCTTGATACATCAAAAACCAAAGCCGCCATTAAAAGGGTCCGTGATATAAATCCGACGATTACTGTTGAGGGGCATAACGAATTGCTCGACCATAACAATGCAGCAAGCCTAACTGAAAATTCAGATGTCATTGTTGACTGCCTTGACAATATACAAACTCGATTTTTTCTGGAAAGCGCCGCAAAAAAGGTCGGATCACCTCTTGTCTCTGCTGCGGTTGCAGGAGTCTACGGGCATGTCATCAGCATCTTTCCTGAAGACAAGGGGTTAAAGCTAATATACGGTGATTCAGATATTCTACCACAGAAAGGGGTCGAGACTTCATTGGGTTGCTTACCGCATGCTGTCACACTCCTTGCAGCTCTGGAAACTTCCGAAGTTGTAAAAATACTTTTAAAAAAAGGATCTGTCTTAAAAAACAAGCTGTGTATAATAGATCTGATGGATAATATTTTTGAAGTCCTGGATTTACTTTAATCCGGCAATAAACCGAATCATCTGACCGATTACCATGGAGATAATCTCTTTTGGCATAAAACCCTCAGGCATCCATTCCATAACCGTGTCTGTTATCTCCTTTGTACTCTTGTTAATATCTTTCGTTTTCGCGTAAGATGCTTCCAGAATACTCCTGGTTTCCATGGCGGCATCCATGGATCTTTGTAAAAAATGTCTGCCGTCGCTGCCGGTCCTTGCCCCAAAGTGTTCGGTAAGATAAACCTCGATTTCATACCGGGCCATCTTTTGAAGGCTCTCTTGGTACTTGTCAAAATTTGAATTGGCGGCTGTAAATATCTTATCCCCAAAAGGGATGCCCCCTGCATCGGAAGCAAACATCGCTTTTTCTTGGGGCACATATATTGCAATTGAACACGAAGAATGACCCGGGACCTCCATCACTTCCATTGACAGATCATCACAACTAAGGATATCTCCATCTTTTACAACATCATCAATATTAATTCTGCCAAACTCAATCCAAATATCTTTGTCCTGTTTTACCAGTTTATGTTCAGTCAATAGTATTTGATTTAAAGATGAAATGCTTTCCATAACTTTAGGCTTATTCAAAAGTTCTTTTGCCCTTGCCGATGCCGTTATTGATACCCAGGGCCATCGCCTTTTAAAAAAAGAGACGATTCCACAATGGTCAAAATGGGAATGGAGTATGATGATCCGTTTTATCTTTTTTTCTTCTATGTTAAAGCTTTTCAGTTGTTTTATAATATCAGGAACAATGTAAGCCAATCCGCCCCCGAGCAGAGCAAATTCTTCTGCACCTTTTAAAAGATAAACACATGATTCTTTTCGTCCAAGAAATAAAATCCTGTCCGTAACGAAACCTGGTTCTTCTATAATCATCTTTCCCTCACTTGACAAAACGTCATGTTCATAGTTTATTCTGACAGGCTTATTTAGTTTGTCAAGAATAAGGACCTTATTTGCCGGAACAAACACATTTGATTTCGGTGCAGCGAAGCGACGGCGTGTTTCTCTTGGAAACCGAATGACTGTTTGAAGGGCTTTAGCACGCGTTAGCCCGAACCGAATGAAATGATGACTTAAACAAACAATAGGATAATTTAGCGATTAATTAATCTAAATAACTCTGGCTCGGCTCGGGCTTACGGGTGCTAAAGCACAAGTTTCAGTCGGTTGGAAAGAGATACATGCCGTCGTGGAGCGTCCTTTTGTGTATTGGGATTCAAATGCGTTGGCCCTGCCCCATTTACAATGAAAAAAAACCTCAAAGAAAAAAAGAATATCTTTTCTCGAACATTTCATGTGCAAACTGCCGGCTGTCAACTCAGGGTTAAACGCATTGAACCTGAACCTGCAACACTTTTAAAGGATCGCCCCACTCTTGTTTTTCTTCATGAGGGCCTCGGCTGTATCGAGATCTGGCGGGATTTCCCGGAAACGCTCTGTGAGTCTCTCGGTTGCTCCGGGTTGGTTTACGACCGAAGAGGTTACGGCGGTTCCGAAATGTTTGAAGGCCCATGGCCGGTTGATTATCTAGAGATTGAATCTTTAACATACTTACCTGAACTGTTAAAGGAATGCGACATAGATAATGCCGTTTTCATCGGACATAGCGATGGGGGAACCATCGCACTAATCACCGCCGCATCTCACAGCAACCTGGTGCGCGGGATTATTACAGAAGCAGCACACATCTTTGTTGAACAAATAACCATCGAAGGTATTCGCAGTGCGGTTGAAGCTTTTGAAACCACATCTTTAAAAGAAAAGTTTTTCCGGTATCACAAAGAACATACGGAAACGATTTTCTACCGGTGGGCCAAGAGGTGGCTCTCACCTGAATTTTCCAACTGGAATATTCAAAAAGACCTTTCAAAAATAACATGTCCGGTCCTTGTTCTCCAGGGTGAAGATGATGCGTATGGAACCTCTGCCCAGGTCGAAGGTATCGCCAGCCAAGTATCCGGACCGGTGCGTGTCAAACTCATCCCTGACTGCGGCCACACGCCTCATTTTCAGGCCAAAGACACCGTCATTTCAGAAATGACGCGATTTATCAGGGAAATTTTTCTATGATGGCCTTTGCAGGTATCAGCCCGGTAGCGCCGGCTGATACAATATTTCCAGCCACACCCGGTCCGTCCCCGGCGACGTACATCCCAGGAATCTTTGTTTCCAGCTCGCTGGTTGTATCAACCTGTGTAGCAAAAAACTTAATCTCAGGTGCGTAAAGGAGTGTTTCGTCATTGGACACTCCTGGAACAACGCGGTTAAGTTTATCCAAACCTTCAATAATGTTGGTTAAAATTCTCTCTGGCAAGGCCATGGCAATATCACCACAGACCACACCGGTCAGTGTCGGCTCGATGTAGCCTTTTTTGACTCGATGCCATGTGCTGCGCCTTCCGCGCTTGAGATCACCAAAGCGCTGCAGTATGGGTTTGCCCCCGCCAATCAAAGTGGCGAGGTTCCCAATGGATTCACCGTATGCTTGATTGTCTGTTACGGGTTCGGTGAGGATCACCTTGGACAAAAATGCGAAGTTGGTATTCTCAGATTTCTTGTGCTGATATGAATGGCCGTTGACGCAGACAAAGTTAGTGTAATTTTCTAAAGAAACAAACCCGCCTTTATTGGTACAAAATGTCCGGGTCTGATCATCATATTTTGATGTCTGTATAAAAAAAGTGGGGTCATAAATTACATCACAAAGATCTTGCATGATATCTTTGTGAACCTCAACACGTATGCCAACTTCAATGCCTCTTTGCTTGAGTCCGATCCCGTATTTTTGTGCCAGTTTTCCAACCCAGTCAGCCCCAACACGTCCGGGTGCCAGGATAATGTTGTTGGAAAGGTATTTTTTTCTGCTGGTCACCACACCTTTTACTCGTCCATTTTCCACAATGATGTCCTTTACTTCCTCAGACGTGTGCAAGGTCACCCCTTTGGACTTGATGTAATCAGTCATATTTGAAATATATCCGGGCAAGCATTCGCTGCCAAGATGTTTCTGTTTGATAATAAGCAGATCAATTCCATACCGCTTGGCCCTTTTACGGATGTTTTTAGCTTCTTCCATATCCGTCGGATAGACCATGCTATCCATGCCGAATCTGTTGAATATCTGTTCTGTCTCATCAATAAGCACCTGGGCCTGGCGTATCGACATAAACTGTGTTAGATCGGTCTTTCCTAATTTGTGGATAAAGTTTAGCTTACCGTCTGAAAATAGACCTGCCCCACCGACACCGCACAAAATATTACACGGTCGACATTTCATGCATTTCTTATTCTTACTCATCGGGCATCTGCGCTTTAAAGGACCTTTCCCTTTTTCAACAATAAGAACATTGAGATTGGAGTGTTCACAAAGATAAAACGCTGCAAATAGTCCGGCAGGACCACCCCCGACAATAATGACATCATATTTATTGCTCTTTAATGTTGTTTTGGACGCGGACATATTGTTCTCCTATTATCAAAAGTTTCCTATTATCTTATAGCAAATGTCATAAATATGTTCCGATTGAATCGCTTCCTGCAACAATTTGACTTAAGCCGCCGGATGATTTCGTTTAGGTCGGGAAGCTGTCTAAGCAAATTAGAACGCGTTAAAGAGAACATCCTTGAAGTGTTTCATATTAGATAATAAAATCAATCTATTGCACTATATTGTAAAAAACCGTAGCCTTGTTCTCTTTTACGCGTTTTTATTTGCGAGTTCTTGCCAACCTAAACGAAATTATCCGGCGACGGAAACGGAACGTTATTTTGAAAATAACTATATATTTTACTTGAGCGTAAACAAAATGTCGACAAATAAAAAAAGCCTTGTCGCTTCGGACAAGGCTTTTAAAAATATACGTTGCTGATAAAAGATTCGAGTTAGGCTTCTGACTCGGTATCTTTTGTTTTTTCGGGGGGCTTTTTCACTTCTGTTTCTTCTGATTCAGCCGATTCCAAAGTCTCATCTCCGGCTATTCCTTCCGCATCTTCAGAAATTGTATCGGATTCCAACAATGCCGCCTTGCCATCAGACTTAACCTGTTCTACTTTTGTCTCGTCCTTCTCCTCTACGACCGCTGGTTTTTCTTCTTCATCGGCTTTTTTCTTTTCAATATCTTCTTCTAAAGCCTTCTTTTTTTCTACGGATTTCTCTTCTTTAATCTCTTTTTTCTTGTCGGCGCTCTTTTTATCTATTGGAACCTTAGCCTTCTTTTTCTTTTTTATTTTTTTCTTTTTGTCATCTACGGATAAGACCAGCTCAATCAATGAAATGGGGGCGGCATCGCCCGGTCGCCTTCCAAGCTTAACAATTCGGGTGTAACCTCCTGATCTATCTCCATAGTGTTCGGCGGCTTCAGCAAAGAGTTTATGAACAACTTCTTTTTCCCTGACAATGGAAAGCGCCTGTCGCCTGGCATGAAGGTCACCCCGTTTTGCCAGCGTAATTAAATTATCGGCCCACCGTCTTAATTCTTTTGCTTTGACGTCTGTTGTACGAATACGTTGATGTTTGAAAAGTGAGGTCACCATATTTCTGAACATGGCGTCCCGGTGACTGCTCGTTCTATTTAATTTTAAACCCGCTTTTCGATGTCTCATTAGACTAATTGCTCTCCTTCCTCTGTATCTTCCTCGAACGGCTCAAATCCTTCCAGCTTCATTCCAAGAGAAAGGTCCATTTCGCTGAGTACTTCTTTAATCTCATTTAAAGATTTTCTTCCAAAGTTTTTGGTTTTGAGCATCTCTGGCTCTGTTTTACTTACCAACTGATAAAGTTTTACAATGTTTGCGTTTTTAAGGCAGTTGGCACTGCGAACAGAAAGCTCAAGTTCTTCAACGCTTCTATAAAGATTCTCATTAAATTTAGGCTTTTCTTTTACCTCAGTCTTTCTGACAGGCTCCGGCTCAAGCTGTTCATCAAAATTGATAAAAATCGTCATCTGCTCCTTCAATATTTTAGAAGCATAAGCCACTGCATCCTCAGGCAGAATACTTCCGTCCGTCCAGACCTCAAGGGTTAGTTTGTCATAATCCGTTCTCTGACCGACACGAGCATTCCCCACCACGTATGTTACACGTTTAATCGGTGAAAAAACAGCATCAACCGGTATTGTGCCCAGAGGTGCTTCTTCATCTTTATTTGCTTCTGACAATGAATAGCCTTTACCTGTATTTACGGTCATATTCATCATTAATTTTGCTTTATCTGAAAGTGTTGCAATATGTTGTTCGGGGTTCAACACTTCACATCTTCCATCTTCGCTGATGATATCGCCTGCAGTAACCTCCCTCTTTCCTTCCAGATCAATTCTAACTGTTTTGGGTTCAGAATCAGCAAGTTTGAAACGGACCTCCTTTAAATTTAGGATAATCTCGGACACATCTTCATATATACCTGAAATAACACTGAATTCGTGCATAACACCTTCAAACTTTACGGATGTTATAGCAGCACCGTATAGAGAGGAAAGAATTATCCTTCTTAATGAATTTCCGATTGTTATACCAAATCCCCTTTCAAGAGGTTCACAAACAAACTTTCCATAGCTGGGTTTGCTAGTTACCTGAACCTTTTTTGGCCTTATCATTTCTCGCCAGTTCATGTACATAAGTTCATTTGATGTCATTATAAATTCTCCAATTTTTTTAAAAGGAATATCGGCAGGATATATGAATGATATATGAAATTACGACTGTCCCGCAGTCCATATATTACATCCTTTATCTTCAACTACTTAGAATAAAGCTCTACTATAAGTTGTTCCTGAATAGGTGTTGTTATATCTTCACGAGAAGGAAACTCTTTTACTATTCCTTTCATGTTCTCTTTTTCTAAGTCAAGCCACTGCGGAATACCTCTTCGTACCACAGCATCAAGTGCACCTTCTAGGGCCTGAATCTTACGGCTCTTTTCTCGGACTTCAACAACATCCCCGATTTTAATAAGATATGATGGAATATTAACTTTTTTGCCATTAATCAGAAAGTGACTGTGCCGTACAAAGTGTCGACTTTGAGCTCGAGAATTAACAAATCCCAATCGATAAACAACATTGTCAAGTCTGCGTTCCAAAAATACCAAAAGATTTGTACCGGTAATGCCTTTCTGATCATCTGCTCTTTCAAAAAATAGGTGGAACTGTTTTTCTGAAAGACCGTACATCCGTTTTACTTTCTGTTTTTCTCTAAGCTGAATCCCGTAATCTGATATTTTTCTGCCGCGGCGTTGCCCGTGCTGACCCGGTGGATAACCGCGTCGATCGAAAGCACATTTATCCGAATAACAGCGGTCTCCCTTAAGAAACAATTTTAAGTTTTCGCGCCGGCATATCCGGCATACTGAACCTGTATATCGAGCCAAGTATTCCTCCTTAGTCTTTTATTTGTGAATTTGATTATCTTAGTGCCAAAAAGTTCAAGAAATTATTATTCCCTTATCACAAATAATTGAACATTTTCGACCATTAAATCTTCTACTAATTAAACCCTTCTTCGCTTGGGTGGTCGACAACCATTATGCGGTATGGGCGTTACATCCTTAATCATTACAATGTTAAATCCTGCAGCCTGGAGCGATCGAAGAGCGGATTCCCGTCCGGAACCCGGGCCTTTAACGTACACCTCTACATTTTTCATCCCGTGTTCCATTGCCTTTCTAGCAGCATCCTCCGCTGCGACCTGAGCAGCAAATGGTGTGCTCTTTCGTGATCCTTTAAAACCCTGGACCCCCGAACTCGACCAGGCAACGACATTACCCGAAGGGTCTGTAATTGTCACGATCGTATTGTTAAAAGTCGACTGAATATGTACGATACCAGTTGGTATATTTTTCTTTTCTTTTCGTTTGGTTCGAACTTTTTTTGCCATGGTTTATGCTCCTGACAAGCGATTCGTTATCCATCATTGATCATTATCAAATCTAATAACAAATAATTTTTTATTTTTTTCTAATGCCACCCTTCTTCTTGACAGCTGATCTTCTGGGTCCTTTTCGAGTTCGTGCGTTTGTACTTGTCCGCTGTCCACGCACCGGCAGTGACTTTCGATGGCGAAGACCTCGGTATGCTCCAAGATCCATCAATCTTTTAATATTCATTGAAACTTCGGTACGAAGTTCTCCTTCAACTTTATAATCTTTATCAATTAACTTGCGGATACTGTTTATCTCAGATTCTGACAAATCATCTGTGTTTGTATCAGCTTTAATATTAAGTTGTTGGAGTATGCGCTTTGAAATACTTGGACCGATACCATAAATATATGTAAGTCCCACCTCAATTCGTTTGCGTCTCGGCAAATCCACTCCTGCAATTCTTGCCAAAGCTAATCCTCCTTTTTTATCCTTGCCTTTGTTTGTGCCGTTTATTCTCGCAGATGACCCTAACAACTCTTTTTCTGCGAACGATCTTACACTTGGCGCATATTTTCTTAACCGATGCTCTTACTTTCATTCAAAATACTCCTTTAAAAGGGTATCAGTCAAAAGAAATTAACTCTCTACAGACAACCTATACACATAACCGATCATCTTTTTATTTTGACCTGTATGTTATTCTTCCACGAGATAGATCATATGGAGAAAGTTCAACCGTAACTTTATCTCCAGGCAATATTTTAATAAAATGCATGCGCATTTTACCGGAGATGTGCGCAAGCACCTGGTGCTTATTTTCTAGTTCTACCTTGAACATTGCATTGGGCAATGTCTCGAGCACTACACCTTCAACTTTAATTGCCTCTTCTTTCGGCATATTTGCCCCCTACTTGTTCGCAAAAAGTGTTAGAATCTTCCTTTCACTCTGGCCCCGCCCTTTTTTAAAAATCCTTCGTAATGTCGGGTCAGCATATGAGATTCTATTTGCTGAATGGTATCGACGGCAACCCCCACAACAATTAAAAGAGCAGTACCACCAAAATAAAAAGGAACATTAAACTTTGTCATCAAAACAGATGGTAATACGCACACTGCAGAAACATATATAGCCCCACCTAAAGTAATTCGAGTCAAAACCCTATCAATATAGTCTGCCGTACGTTTGCCCGGGCGGATGCCTGGAATATATCCACCCTGTTTTTTCATATTATCTGCAACATCGGCAGGATTAAAAGTAATGGCGGTATAAAAGTAGCAGAAAAAGAATATAAACCCGACATATAAAGTTTCATACGCAATGTTACCCGGCCTCATGGCTGAAGCCACACTCTGCATCCATGGAACTGCAATAAAGCTGGCCAATGTTGCCGGAAACATTATAATTGATGAAGCAAAAATCGGTGGTATTACACCTGAGGTATTAACCTTTAGCGGCAGATGAGTGCTTTGACCACCATACATTTTTCGGCCGACGACTCTTTTGGCATACTGAACCGATATCCGCCGCTGGCCCTGCTCCATATAGATGATGAAAGCGATAACAAGCACCATTAGAACAACCAAAATGAGAACGATAAACAACCCCATTTCACCTGTTGAAAGGAGGCGGAATGTATTTCCGGTTGCAGTTGGCATTCGTGCGACAATGCCGGCGAATATGATAAGAGAAATACCGTTGCCGATACCCCGTTCGGTAATCTGTTCACCCAGCCACATAATAAAGGCCGTCCCCGCCGTTAGGGTCATTACTGTCATAAGTCTGAATGCCCATCCGGGTAAAATAACCACCGGGGCTCCACCGGGAGAAGTCATTTGTTCAAGGCCGATACTAATACCGAATCCCTGAATTACGCTGAGCAGTATCGTGCCGTAACGGGTGTACTGTGTTATCTTTTTTCTTCCCTGTTCACCCTCTTTAGACAAGCGTTCTAGATGCGGAATTGTCACCGTTAAAAGTTGAAGTATAATCGATGCACTGATATAGGGCATTATCCCGAGAGCAAAAACAGAAAGCCGCTCTAAAGCGCCACCCGAAAACATATCAAAAAGACCAAGCAACGTCCCTTTTGCTTGAGCAAAAAAAGAGGCCAGGGCCACAGCGTCTATGCCTGGAGTTGGAACATGAACACCAATACGATAGACAATAAGGAGTCCTAATGTATATAAAATCCTTTTTTTCAGCTCCGGTATTTTGAATATATTTCCGAACCCGCCACCAAGCATATTAGCCAACCTCTATATTCCCGCCAGCGGCAATGATTTTTTCTCTGGCGTTTTTACTGACCCCATTCACCTTGATTGTCAGCGGAATTTTAATCTCTCCTTGTCCGAGCAGTTTAATGCCGTCTCTTCGGCCTTTAACAAGACCGACTCGAATAAGGGCAGCCTCGTCCACAATACTCCCGCTCTCAAACCTTGCCAGATCACGAATATTAATTACGGCTATTTTCTTTGCAAATATATTGGTAAAGCCACGTTTGGGTAAACGACGGTGAAGCGGCATTTGACCGCCTTCAAAACCAGGTCTTACACCGCCTCCACTGCGGCTGTTATGACCTTTTGAACCTCTTCCGGCTGTTTTTCCTTGACCTGATCCCACACCACGTCCTAGACGCTTTCGGGTTCCGCGTGATCCGTCCGGTGGTGACAATTCATTCAGTTTCATCTATTTTTTCCTCGACTTTCACCAGATGCGAAACCGCGTGGACCATCCCTCGAATAGAAGGCATATCTTTAAGTTCAACCGTTCTATTAATCTTTGTCAGTCCCATGCCTCGCAACACCTTCCGGTGTTTTTCGGGCCTTCCAATCATGCTTTTCACAAGAGTTATTTTCAACATTCCACTCATTTATTATTCCTCACCATTAACTATTGCCGATGGCCAATTTGATTGCCCTGGATCTTATAATCTACAGCTTATCGTCATCAATTCTAATTCTTAAATCTTCAATCCTAAAGGGCTTCTACTTCAATATTTCGCCTGGCAGCAACCTGTTCGCGACTCTGCAATCGAGAAAGACCTTCAATGGTGGCCTTAACGACATTGTGAGGATTATGCGACCCCATACACTTTGTCAGAATATTCTGAACACCTGCGGCTTCCAGCACAGCTCGAACAGCTCCGCCTGCGATAAGGCCGGTACCTTTGGAAGCAGGTTTTAACAGAACGCGGCCGGCACCATATTTTCCGATAACGATATAAGGTATCGTCTCATTAACCAAAGCTATTTTGACCATGTTCTTTTTAGCTTTCTCTATACCTTTGCGAATTGCTTCGGGTACTTCACCGGCCTTTCCAAGTCCGTAGCCAACGCTTCCTTCACCATCACCAACCACAACGATTGCGCTGAAGCTGAACCTGCGTCCTCCCTTGACAACCTTTGCAACACGGTTAATGAAAACAACCTTATCAATTAACTGATTTTCGCCTTTATCCTGTTTGAACAAAAATCTGCCTCCTTCATCATGGATGACTCAAACCATATGTCATCAAGCGTTACTAAACTATGTAACTTCAATTAGGCACCATTAGCATTAAAGTCTAAAAATCCAAACCCGTCTCACGGGCACCATCTGAAACAGCTTTAACTCGACCGTGATATAAAAAACCATTTCGGTCAAAAACAACCTTGCTTATACCCTTTTTTATGGCCCTCTCAGCGATAAGTTTCCCGACAAAATCTGCCACGGCAACTTTATTCTCAAATTCAGGGTGTTCTTTTACTACTTTTTCCATACTTGATGCAGCCACCAGAGTACGTCCATACGTATCATCAACGACTTGAGCGTAGATATGTTTTGAGCTTCGAAAAACACTCAGTCTAGGACGTTCCTGTGTGCCGACCAGATTTTTTCTGATCCTCTTTTTTCTCTTTAAGCGTGCTCTTTTTTTAAAATTCAATGATCCCATATTCTATAACCTTATAATGCTTTGGCTCCAGCTTTCCCAGCCTTGCGCTGAATACGTTCCTCAGCATATTTTATTCCCTTACCCTTATAGCATTCGGGCGGCCTCAATCTCCGAATAGATGCAGCGGTATGACCTAACAACTCTTTATCTATACCGGTCAATCTTATAACGTTTTTTTTGTCAATGGATGCTGAGATACCTTCGGGAAGATCAAATTTAACAGGATGTGAATATCCAAGATTAAATTCGATACAGTTACCACTAAGCACTGCACGATAGCCGATACCATTTATTTCAAGAACTCTTTCAAATCCTTTGCTCACACCTATAACCATATTGGCGACAAGGCTGCGCGTCAATCCTCGAAAAGCCCCACTGGTCCTGTCATCTTTAACAACGCCCACCCTTATCATTCCATCTTCTATCTTTAAATCAACTGCCGGATGAACTGATCTTGTAAGGGTCCCCTTTTCACCCTGCACAGTAACAATTCTGTCCTTATATGTTATTTTGGTCTTATCAGGTATACTTATCGGTGCTTTTCCTACTCTTGACATTGATTACTTCCTTATCGGTAATTCATTATTTTAATCATCTATCAATGACGAGTGATAAACTTACCAAATAGTGCAGAGAATTTCTCCCCCCACATTTTTAGCTCTGGCCTTCTTATCCGTCATTATTCCTGTTGAGGTTGATAAAATTGAAATACCCATTCCGTTCAAAACCGGTTTTACATCCTTGCTCTTGGCATAAACACGTCTACTGGGTTTGCTGACGCGTTCGAGGCCATAAATTGCGTGGATCTCTTTTTCATCATATTTAAGATAAACACGTAAGATGCCTTGCTTCTTATCTTTAATGAACTTGTAATTTCTTATAAAACCTTCATCTTTTAATACCCGGGCCAATTCCATTTTTAATTTTGCCCCTGGAATGTCGACACTATTGAATTTTGCCTTTCCGGCGTTTCTTATTCTGGTCAGCATGTCAGCAATTGGATCGCTCATCACTATAAATTTCTCCGTTATTAATTTGATTCTTTAAGCTATTATGCCTAATTTCTCAGTATAAATACAATTTGAGTACACCTAAGCCGGTTTTAAGCAATCACCAGCTTGATTTCACTACACCCGGAAGCTTTCCTTGGGAGGCGAGATTTCGAAAACAAATACGACAAATTCCAAATTTTCTTAAAAATGCCCTTGGCCTGCCGCAAATGGGGCACCGGTTGTATGTTCTCACTTTGAACTTGGGTTTTCTAACTGCTTTTATTTTAAGAGATGTTTTTGCCAAATCTTCCTCCATATTTGATTGACTATCGATACTCGCTGCTTATTCTTCAATTCCTGAACGGCATACCCATTAATTTTAGAAGTTCTTTCCCCTCTTCATCCGTCTTTGCAGATGTAACTACCGTAATGTTAAGACCTTGGATTTTATCAATTTTATCGTATTCGATTTCTGGAAAAATAATGTGCTCTTTAATTCCCAACGTATAATTTCCATGACGATCAAGTGCTTTTCCCGAAAGACCTCTAAAATCACGAACACGCGGTAGCGCTATATTCACCAATTTATAATAAAAATCATACATACGTTTATGACGAAGTGTAACCCTACAGCCTATAGGCATTCCTTCCCTCAACTTAAACGCAGCTATGGACTTTCTAGCACGAGTGACAACCGGTTGCTGACCTGATATGATTTTTAGTTCTTCCAAGGCTGAATCAAGGAGTTTGATGTTATGAATCGCTTCGCCAATTCCCATATTCAATACTATCTTCTCGAGCTTTGGAACCTGCATGATGTTATCGTATTTAAAGGTTTCCAACAACTTGGGAACGACTTCTTTATGATAATACAGTTTTAATTGTGACATTCAATCCCTCCGACACACGACCCTAAGAATCTATAATTTCATTGCATTTACTGCAAACACGTATCTTTTTCCCATCCTCAAGACGATTCATTTTGATTCTTACGGGTGTAACACATTTGCTGCACATCAACATGACATTGGACCAATGGATCGGCGATTCACTCTCAATGATTCCGCCCTGCCTGTTCTTTGCACTGGCCCGGGCATGTTTTTTCATCATATTGATATTTTCAATAATGATTCTGCTATTCTTTCTTTTTAAGCTAAGAACTTTGCCGATTTTACCCTTATCCTTGCCGGCGATAACCTTTACTTTGTCGTCTTTTTTTATGTGACATTTATTTTTTATCATGAATCAATTCTCCACAAGGCCTTTAACTATAATACCTCAGGGGCAAGTGATATAATTTTCATAAATCTTTTGGCTCTGAGTTCTCTCGCTACCGGTCCGAATATCCGCGTCCCGATGGGTTCCCTGTTCTGCGTAATTAAAACAGCCGAATTATCATCAAATCGTATGTATGATCCATCCGGTCTTCGAATCTCCTTTTTGGTTCGAACCACAACAGCCTTCAAAACATCCCCTTTTTTGACCTTGGTATTCGGTATGGCTTCTTTTACAGATACAACAATGATATCACCGATACTTGCATACCTTCTTCGCGAACCCCCAAGAACTTTTATGCAGTATAATATCTTGGCTCCAGAATTGTCTGCCACAGTCAATCTTGTCTCCGCCTGAATCATCTTTTTTACTTTCCTTATATAAAAATGAATTTATAAAATAAATTCATCATACTTTAGGTTTTTATCTTCAACTCTTTTTATAGT
Organism: uncultured Nitrospinaceae bacterium; assembly: GCA_964195835.1. Classification (GTDB taxonomy): domain Bacteria; phylum Desulfobacterota; class Desulfobacteria; order Desulfobacterales; family UBA11574; genus UBA11574. The sequence goes on from CAXMTB010000006.1 coordinate 24,577, forward strand.
CCCTTAAAACCTAAAACGTTCGTAAAAAGTCATGTTTTTTGAAGTGTTAAGAAACCGTCGTTTAACAATCAAACCGCTTTTTCGACAATTTCTCTAACACGCCATTTCTTGGTTTTGCTAATTGGACTGGACTGGATGATCAACACTTTGTCGCCAATACGAGAAGCATTATTTTCATCATGAGCTGCAAATTTGGCACGTCTTCTAATATACTTTTTATAAATTCTATGCTTAACCAGTCTCTCAACCAGGACAACTACGGTCTTGTCCATCTTGTCGCTTACAACAGTCCCAACCATCTCTCTTTTCAATAATCTTTTCTTCATTGCAATAATTATTTTAACCCGCCTCGTTATTAAATTCAAATTGTTTTATTAAGGTTTTCACCCTGGCAATATCGCGTTTAGTTTGCTTCATCTTCTGTGGATTTTCGAGCTGGCCGGTTTCATGCTGAAAGCGCAGGTTAAATAATCCCTCTTTAAGATCATCCAGTTTTCGGAGCATTTCTTCCATGCTCAGATCTTTAATCTCACTCGCTTTCATTACAAATCACCCCTCTCTATAAACCTTGTCTTTACAGAAAGCTTATGTGAGGCAAGCCGAAGCGCTTCTTTGGCCAAGTCTCTGGTAACACCTTCCATTTCATAGAGGACTCTTCCGGGGCGAACGACGGCCACCCATCCTTCAGGAGATCCTTTCCCTTTTCCCATTCTGACTTCAGCAGGCTTTTTCGTAAACGGTTTATCCGGAAATATCCTTATCCACATCTTTCCGCCTCTTTTCACATGCCGTGTCATTGCGATACGTGCGGCCTCAATCTGCTTTGAACTGATTGTCCCGCACTCCACTGCCTGCAATCCAAATTCACCGTGATCGAGATTACATCCCCGATATGAAATCCCTCTCATCCTGCCTTTTTGCTGTTTTCGAAATTTTACCTTCTTTGGACTAAGCATCTCCTATATCTCCACTACGACTTTTCTTGGTACCAAATAAAAGTCAAAAAGTAGCTTTTTTACAACGATCCAGACCTAACCACCAATCGCCACCTTATCTTTTTTTAAAATTTCTCCTTTAAAAATAAACACCTTTATACCGACAATTCCGTATGTTGTGCGAGCTTCTATAAAACCGTAGTCTATATCCGCCCTTAAAGTATGCAAGGGTATTCGGCCCTCTCTATACTGTTCGGTCCGCGCCATTTCGGCCCCGCCCAACCGGCCTGAACATATAATTTTTATACCCTCGGCACCAAACCGCATCGCGGATGAAATTCCGCGCTTCATGGCACGTCGAAATGCAACCCTCCGTACAATCTGAAGTGCTATATTTTCAGCGACAAGCTGGGCATCAAGCTCGGGTTTTCTGACTTCCTGGATATCGATAATGATTTCATGTGAAACAATTTTTTCAAGTTCTTTTTTGAGTAACGCTATTTCAGATCCCTTCTTCCCGATGACAATTCCGGGCCTGGATGTAAATACACGGAGCTTGACTCGCTTGGCCGATCTTTCAATCTCAACCCTTGAAATACCTGCATGGTATAGCTTCTTTTTTATAAACTTCCTTATATTATAATCTTCTAGAATATAATCAGCATAATTTTTTCCAGCATACCACCGAGATTCCCAGGTTTTAACAATACCCAGTCTCAAACTAATAGGATTTACTTTCTGGCCCAAGCTGTTACCTCCTTTTTAGATCTAACCTTCAGATAGAATTACCGTTATATGGGCGGTCCTTTTTAATATACGTGTGCCTCTGCCGCGCGCTCTGGCTTTGAAACGCTTCAACGTTGGCCCCTGGTCCGCCGTAATATTATGAATAACCAGAGAATCGACATCCATATCCGGATATTGACCAGCATTTGCCACAGCGCTTCTGACTATTTTTTCAACGATTGATGCTGCCTTCTGCGGCATAAATTTGAGCATGTTCAGGCCCTCTTCTACGGGTTTTCCCTTAACACCATCAATCAATTTGCGAACTTTCTGAGGAGAAATGCGAATATATTTTGCTACAGCTCTAACTTCCATTACAAACACTTCCTTTTCTACCAGCTTTAACGCTTTAATCTTGATTTTTTATCAGCAGCATGACCATAAAACGTCCGAGTCGGTGAAAATTCACCGAGCTTATGTCCTACCATGTCCTCTGTTACAAATACGGGAACAAACTTTCTTCCATTATGAACCGCCAGGGTAATACCCACCATCTCAGGAATTATTGTCGACCTTCTGGACCATGTCTTAATCACTCGGCTGCTCCGGGTCTCCTGGGTGATACGTACTTTCTTATACAGTTTTTGATCAACAAACGGACCTTTTTTCAACGATCGTGGCATAACTTCTCCTGCTATTTCTTCGTACGCTTTTTAATAATATAGCGATTGCTTTTTCTTGTTTTGCGCGTTTTAAAACCCTTTGCCGGCATACCCCAAGGGCTGCATGGATGTCGTCCGCCGGAAGATCTTCCCTCACCGCCGCCCATTGGATGGTCAACCGGATTCATGGCAACACCTCTAACCTTGGGACGTCTGCCGAGCCATCGTTTGCGTCCTGCTTTACCAAGAGATATATTCTCGTGGATCACGTTTCCAAGCTGACCGATGGTAGCCTTGCAGTTTGAAAGGACCATTCGGACTTCCCCGGATGGAAGTTTTATAAGCGCATAGCGTTCTTCCTTTGCCATTAACTGGGCGTATGTTCCGGCGCTTCTTACAATCTGTCCACCCTTTCCGATACGCAATTCAATGTTATGAATATGTGTTCCAAGGGGAATTTTGCTAAGGGGTAATGTATTGCCGGGTTTTATATCTGCTTCAGGTCCTGAAATCACGGTGTCGCCAACCCGAAGATTCACCGGTGCCAGTATGTATCGCTTTTCACCATCAGCATAGTAGAGAAGTGCAATCCGTGCAGATCGATTCGGGTCATACTCGATAGTAGCCACTCTGGCGGGAATCCCTATTTTATCTCTTTTAAAATCGATAACCCTGTAATGCCGTTTATGACCGCCCCCGCGATGTCTGCACGTAATACGTCCGTAGGAGTTACGACCTCCTTTTTTCCTAAGTACCTTTAAGAGACTCTTTTCAGGAGTAGTGCTAGTAATTTCATCAAATGTCGAATATGATTGAGCACGCCTCCCGGCAGATGTAGGCTTTACTTTTTTAACACCCATTCCTTACCCCTTTTATACTCCCTCAAAAAAATCGATGCGCTCACCGGGCATCAATCTGACGATCGCTTTCTTCCAGTCCCTGCGTTTTCCTGTAATTCGACCTCTTTGTTTGATCTTGCCCTTGACCTGTATTGTTCTTACCGCATCAACCTTGACATTAAAAAGATTCTCGACAGCTTTTTTAATCTCAACTCTGTTCGCCCTGCGATCGACTTCGAATGTAATCTGATTATAGCTCTCTTTTTGAATATTGGTTTTTTCAGTAACCAAAGGCCGTTTAATTAAATCATGCGGAATCATTCAAGCAGCCTCCCTTCAATGGACTTTATCGAAGACTCAAGCAAAACAACATTCTTATATTTAAGAATGTCATATACGTTCATTCCTTCCACTCTTAATACTTTTACTCCGGGAACATTTCTGGAAGACAGCTCGAGATTCTCATTCTTTTTTTCGGTGATAATCAATGCATTTTTTATGTTTAATACATCCATAACCGCGGAGAATTCTTTGGTCTTAATCTTATCGAGATCAAACTCGTCAATCACAATAAGGTTGTCTTCTTTAAACTTTGTGCTCAAAGCCATCTTAAGTGCCAGTCTTTTTACCTTTTTGGGGACCTTGTACGAATAGGATCTGGGATCAGGTCCAAACACAGAGCCTCCGCCTCTTAACAGGGGTGATTTAATATCACCACGGCGTGCACGACCGGTTCCTTTCTGTCTAAAAAGTTTTCTTCGACTTCCCCTTACATCGCTGCGATGCTTTACGGAAGCGGAACCTGCACGTCTATTTGCAAGTTGCATGGTTACAACTTCATGCAGTATACTCGACTTAACGGGAATCTTGAAAATGTTGTCTTCAAGTTCAACCTGTGAAACTTTTTCTGCTTTACTATTTATAACATCTACAACAGCCATATCATTAATATCTCAAGATTTCTTTAATTTATTTTATCGTCCAATTCTTCCAAACGGGCTTAGGTATCTTTAATTTTATATCCGGCTAAAAGCGGGATATGGGTGGATTCAGGCTCAATAGGAAAAAACCATCATTTTTTAGCGATTTTGAGTTTCTTGATTTCAACAATACCGTTTCTTGAACCCGGAATTGCACCTTTTATCAGAATAAGATTTTCTTCCGGCCTAATGTCTACAATTTCCAGATTTCGAATTGTTTTTCTAGCATTCCCATGTTGACCCGGCATTTTTTTGCCCTTAATAACCTTTCCAGGCCACGCACTGCAACCGATGGATCCTGGTATTCTGTGGCTGTGACTACCATGAGTTTTCTTGCCGCCATGGAACCCATGACGTTTAATAACACCGGAAAAACCCTTTCCTTTGGACGTTCCGGTAACTTCAATGTATTCTCCAATATTGAAAATATCTATATTTATTGTCTGACCAAGCCCGTATTCACCTGGATCATTCACGTAAACTTCACGCAGAAATGCAAAACGCGTTTCACCACTTTTTTTGAGATGACCTTCCAACGCTTTGTTTACACGAGATTTCTTTTTCTCGCCAAAACCAAGCTGAAGTGCATTATATCCGTCGGTGGTGACGGTCTTTATCTGGGTAACCACACATGGGCCAAGCTGAATGGCTGTCACCGGAATATATTTACCTTCGGAAGTGAACAGACCCGTCATTCCCAATTTTTTTCCTATCAATCCATTACACATTACTATTTCTTTATCCCTTTGTCGCTTTTAGGAAACGACCTTTATTAAATGCTACAGTTTTATCTCAACATCTACGCCAGGAGAAAGATCCAGCTTCATCAAAGCGTCAACAGTTTGTTGAGTCGGCTCCAGAATATCGAGAAGCCGTTTGTGTGTTCTGATTTCAAACTGTTCTCGAGATTTCTTGTCTACATGAGGAGATCGAAGAACACAATATTTGTTGATTTTTGTTGGAAGTGGTATTGGTCCGACGACCTTTGCTCCGGTTTTATTGGCCGTATCGACAATATCTCCAACAGATTGATCCAGAAGTTTATGGTCATATGCCTTAAGCCTGATCCTGATTTTAGTATTCATTATCATCATTCTCGTTTCTTTTTATTCGATAATCTCACTGACCACACCGGCACCAACCGTCCGACCGCCTTCCCTGATGGCAAACCTTAACTCTTTTTCCATCGCTATGGGCGTTATCAACTCCGCTGTGATCGTCACATTGTCTCCGGGCATCACCATCTCTACACCTTCCGGTAATGCCAAATTCCCCGTAACATCCGTCGTACGAAAATAAAACTGAGGCCGATATCCACTGAAAAACGGCGTGTGACGGCCGCCCTCCTCCTTACTCAATATGTATACCTCCGCCTTGAACTTCGTGTGAGGCTCTATCGTACCGGGAATCGCTACCACCTGACCACGCTCAACCTCATCTCGCTTCGTCCCCCGAATCAATACACCAATGTTGTCGCCGGCTCGACCCTCATCCAAAAGCTTCCTGAACATCTCTACTCCCGTACACACCGTCTTCAACGTCGGACGAATCCCCACAATTTCAATATTATCTCCAACATGGATAATGCCTCGATCAACACGACCCGTTACCACCGTCCCACGACCCGATATGCTGAAAACATCCTCTATCGGCATCAAAAACGGCTTGTCTATATCACGCACGGGCTCAGGAATAAACGTGTCCACCGCATCCAGCAACTCAAAAATACACTTGGCTTCCTCACTGTCACTATCATCACTCTCAAGCGCCTTTAACGCACTGCCGCGAATGATCGGTGTGTCATCCCCCGGAAACTCATATTTGTCCAATAATTCCCGAAGCTCCAACTCAACAAGCTCGATCAGTTCTTCATCATCCACCATGTCACACTTGTTTAAAAATACAACAATCTGCGGAACTCCCACCTGACGCGCCAACAATATGTGCTCACGCGTCTGGGGCATCGGACCATCGTCGGCGCCAACAACCAAAATGGCACCGTCCATCTGAGCCGCACCCGTTATCATGTTTTTGATGTAATCCGCATGACCCGGACAATCCACATGTGCATAATGACGATTCACCGTCTCATACTCAACATGCGCCGTCGCTATGGTTATTCCTCGCTCCTTCTCCTCGGGGGCCTTGTCTATCTGATCAAAAGGAACAAAATCCGCCAGCCCCTTCATGGCCATATGCTTCGTTATCGCCGCGGTCAAAGTCGTCTTGCCGTGATCTATATGACCAATCGTACCGACATTTACATGTGGCTTGGTCCTCTCAAACTTTGCCTTACCCATCTTCGAAATCCTCCCTTTAAAGCGGGTTAGTGATGTACATCTTCATATTTCCAATAACGCCTTAGATGGTTTGATTTTCCGAAGTCTATTCACCGCCCAATGGACCCATCCTGACATTTTACCATTTGTAGTGCGCAAACGCCTTGTTCGCATCGGCCATCTTGTGGGTGTCTTCCTTCTTTTTAATTGAAGCGCCTCGTTTATTGGCGGCATCCAAAAGCTCTGCCGACAGCTTATTAACCATTCCTTTTTCAGATCTTTTACGAGCAAAGTCGATAATCCACCTGATTCCGAGCGCCGTTCTCCGAGATGGCCGAATTTCTGTTGGAACCTGATAGGTTGATCCCCCAACGCGACGCGACTTGACCTCAATCATCGGTTTTGAATTTTCAAGCGCCTGTTCGAAAATTTTTATTGCAGGTTCACTGGTCTTTTTTTCGATGATATCCATAGCATTATAAAGAATTGACTCTGCGATACTCTTCTTTCCGTCCCTCATGATAGATTTTATGAATTTTGATACCAGCTTGCTGTTATACTTGGCATCCGGCACAATAACCCGTTCTGGGACTTCTCGTCTTCTAGGCATATATCACACCACTTTTTTTTATTTTTCATTCATTTTCATGCAACGAAGCCCAGCCACATTGTATCGAGAACCTCGCGACATGTAACATGTTTCTACTTTGGCTTCTTGGACCCGTATTTTGATCGACCCTGTCTTCGATCCTCGACACCAAGGGTATCCAGGGTGCCTCTAACAATATGATACCTTACACCCGGAAGGTCTTTAACGCGCCCACCACGGACAAGAACAACCGAATGTTCTTGAAGATTATGTCCTATCCCCGGGATATAAGCGGTAACCTCTATGCCGGTTGTCAGTCGGACTCTGGCAACCTTCCGTAAGGCAGAATTGGGCTTCTTGGGTGTCGACGTATATACGCGGGTACAAACGCCTCTTTTCTGGGGACTCCCTTTAAGTGCCGGGGTATTGGTTTTCTTCTTAATTCGCTTTCTTCCTTTTCTTACCAGCTGATTAATCGTCGGCATTTTTTCACTTAAATCCTTGTATTTTGATAAAGCAAATCCAGGGTTGACAAAATGACTACTATTGAACTTAAAGGCTGATTTGTCAAGCCTTTTATATAAAATTAATGATTAATTTAGACCATTGCCAGAACATTTTCCCAAGCATTTGAGCAGGTCGGTTTAAAGGGCTCCTCGCTTAAGTGGGTTGTTTGGGGTTGAGAAAGATCTGAACCATCAATTATCTTCTACTAATTCGATATGATATCCACTTCTTTATATTTAGAAAGACCGGTGCCGGCAGGCATGATCCTTCCCATAATAACATTTTCCTTAAGCCCGCTCAGGCAATCTACTTTTCCGGCAATGCTTGCATCGGTAAGCACTTTGGTAGTTTCCTGAAATGAAGCGGCCGAGATAAAACTTTCGGTGGAAAGTGACGCCTTGGTGATCCCCAAGATAAGAGGTCCTGCCACAGCAGGTTTCTTTCCTTTTTCGATCACATCCTGGTTAGCTTCTTCAAACTTGACCCGATCCACCTGATCTTCAAGAATAAAGTCTGTATCTCCGGCATCAAGGACCTTAACACGCCGCATCTGCTGCCGTACGATGACTTCGATGTGTTTATCGTTTATCCTTACACCTTGTAAACGGTAAACTTCTTGGACTTCATCAACGAGATATCGTGCCAGTGCAATTTCACCTTTAATATTCAATATATCTTGGGGGATAGCTGAACCGCTGATCAGCGCCTCACCCGCCCTGATGTAATCACCCTCGTAAACATTAACATGCTTGCCCCGTGTGATCAAATATTCTTTCTTTTCACCTACATCCACCGGTATGACGGTAATCCTCTGTTTTCCTTTTTTGGTTGCCTTCGCTATTGAAACATACCCATCGATTTCGCTCAACACAGCGGTTTCTTTTGGTTTTCGCACTTCAAAAAGTTCAGCCACCCTTGGCAAACCGCCGGTAATATCTTTTGTCTTGGTCGTGGCACGGGGCAGCTTTGCGATAACATCGCCAGCCATAACATCATCCCCCTCTTCAACCAGTAAAATTGCATTTATCGGCAGTAGATATCTGGCCACGCCCGATGATGATGGCAGGCTGGCTGTTTTTCCATCTTTGTCCTTAACCGAAATTCTTGGGCGTTCCTCAGCGCTTTTAGATTCAATGATCGTTCGACTCGATTTTCCGGTAACAGGATCAACTTTCTCCTGCATGGTTTTACCTGCCGTGATATCACCGAATTTAACGGTACCGTCAACTTCTGTAATAATTGGTGTTGTAAATGGATCCCATGTAACCAGAAGGTCTCCGACCTGGGCTTGGTCACCGTCTTTTACCTCGATGTGAGCGCCGTAAATGACCGGAAAGCGTTCTCTTTCGCGACCGCTGTCGCCAATGATGGCAATTTCGCCACCCCTTCTGTTCATCACAACAAATCTACTCTCGTCTTTTTTGACCACATTGACATTGAGAAATTTAACCAACCCCTCTGTCCTGGCTCTAATATCAGCCTGTTCAACCCTTCGGCTGGCTGTTCCGCCAATGTGAAACGTCCGCATGGTCAACTGGGTTCCGGGCTCGCCGATGGACTGTGCTGCAAGGATTCCCACTGCCTGACCAATTTCGACCTTTGCGCCATGAGAAAGGTCCCGGCCATAGCACTTGACACACACGCCCGTTTTGGTCCTACAAGTTAATACAGATCTTATTTTCACTTTGGTAAGTCCGGCATGTTCAATGGCCTTTACGGCATCTTCGTCCAGATCTTCACCGGCTTTGACAATCACCTCATCAGTAAACGGATCATGAATGTCTTCTATGGCAACACGCCCCAAGATTCGTTCTTCAAGACGCTGTATTACTTCGCCGCCTTCCAACAGAGATTCAACCTCAACACCTATCATCGTTCCGCAGTCATCTTGAAGAACAATACAGTCTTGGGCAACATCGGCAAGCCTTCGGGTAAGATAACCTGAATTGGCTGTTTTAAGTGCTGTATCTGCCAGACCCTTTCTTGCGCCGTGAGTTGATATGAAATACTGAAGCACGGAAAGGCCCTCTCTAAAATTGGCGCTAATGGGTGTTTCTATGATTTCACCGGATGGTTTTGCCATCAGACCTCTCATGCCGGCAAGCTGACGCATTTGGTCTTTACTGCCCCTGGCGCCGGAATCGGCCATCATATAGATCGGGTTAAAACTTTCTTCAACAACGGGGTTTCCCTTTTCATCCAAGACCGGGTTACCCTCACTGTCGGTCACAGGTGCTGTACGCATGGACTTCATCATCTCATCAGCAACATCGTCGGTTGCCTTGGCCCATATATCGACAACCTTATTATATTTTTCACCTTGAGTGATAAGGCCCTCGGTATATTGTCGACCAATTTTTTCAGCTCGCTTTTCAGCACTTTTCAAAATATCCCATTTGGCTGCAGGTATGATCATAGCGTCAATAGAAATTGAGAGCCCGCCTTCGGTTGAGTATTGATAGCCGATGTTTTTTAAGCGGTCTGAAAGGATGACCGTAGCTTTGGGTCCCAAGTTTCTGTATGCATAATCCACAAGTTCACTCAAGGTCCTTTTATCCTTGACATTATTGATCATAGCAAACGGTATATCGGGTCGTTTGTTAACCATTTTAAAAATATGGTAGGCTTCATCCGCAAAAATAACACCACTTGTTTCACCTTCTTCAAGGGCAAAGACGTTGTCTGTGTTCTCATCCGAAACACTGAAAATCCGTTTGAATTCGTCCTTTCTAAACAGACCGATAAGACCTTCATTTTCTCGATCAAGTCCCTTGGAATATTGGGCCACCATTTCGACAAAATTCGCACCGGACTTTATATTTTCAAGAACAGCCGTGGCCTCTTTTTCCTCAAAAATCTTGATATGGCGCACCATCACAATGTTGTCCTTGGGTATGATTTCCCACAAAAGGATGCGCCCAACGGTCGTATCATACCTTTCCCCGTCGATTCGAACCGTAATTTTAGCATGAAGATCTATCGCCTTGGCATCGTAAGCACATCGAACTTCTTCAGGATTAGCAAATATTTTGCCTTCGCCTTTTGATCCGGTCACTCCCCTGGTCATATAATAGATTCCAAGAACAATATCCTGACTCGGCACAATAATGGGATGGCCATTTGCCGGAGAAAGAATATTGTTGCTGGACAGCATCAATACTCTTGCTTCTATCTGAGCTTCTACGGAAAGCGGTATATGAACAGCCATCTGATCACCATCGAAGTCCGCATTAAATGCCGTGCAAACCAATGGATGAAGTTGGATGGCCTTTCCTTCAATAAGAATCGGCTCAAAAGCTTGAATACCCAATCTGTGTAAGGTAGGTGCCCGGTTTAAAAGGACCGGATACTCTTTAACCACCTCATCCAGTGTATCCCAAACTTCCGGGGTTTCACGTTCAACCATCTTTTTAGCGCTTTTTACCGTAGAAACAAGCCCTTTCTGCTCTAAACGATAATAAACAAATGGCTTGAACATCTCCAGCGCCATCTGCTTTGGGAGGCCGCACTGATGCAATCGGAGATTGGGTCCAATGGTAATAACGGTACGTCCGGAATAATCGACCCTTTTACCCAGCAGGTTCTGCCTGAAACGTCCCTGCTTTCCTTTTAATGTGTCACTTAGAGATTTTAACGGACGCTTATTCGTCCCCATAATCGCTCTTCCGTGCCGACCGTTGTCAAAGAGAACATCCATCGACTCTTGAAGCATCCTCTTTTCGTTTCGAACAATAATGTCAGGGGCTTTCAATTCGATAAGGCGCTTTAACCGATTGTTTCTATTAATCACCCTGCGATAAAGGTCATTGAGATCAGATGTTGCAAATCTCCCTCCCTCAAGGGGTACAAGGGGCCGCAAATCCGGCGGAAGAACGGGAATAACGTCCATGATCATCCAGGTCGGGTCAACTCCTGAACGTCTGAACGAATCAACAATCCTGAGTCGTTTGGAAAGTTTCTGCCGTTTTGCCACAGAACCGGTAGCGGTAATATCAACTCTTAATTCCTTATATAACGATTCTAGATCTATCTTCTCCAGCAGCTTTTTAACAGCTTCCGCACCGATACCAGCTTCGAATTTTGTCCCGTAAATCTCGCGTGCTTCTCTATATTTTTCTTCAGATAAAAGTTGACAGGGACTAAGGTCTGTGTCCATTGGGTCAATGACGATGTAGCTGTCAAAATAAATTACCTTTTCAAGATTTTTCAGCGTCATATCCATCAAGTTGCCGATCTTGCTCGGAAGGCTTCTTAAAAACCAAATATGAGAACAAGACGCGGCCAGTTCAATGTGTGCCATCCGTTCCCTCCGAACCTTGGACTGGATAACCTCCACACCGCATTTCTCACATATGACGCCCCTGTGCTTCATTCGTTTATATTTTCCGCAGTTGCACTCATAATCCTTTGTGGGACCAAAAATTTTGGCACAAAAAAGGCCGTCTCGTTCAGGTTTAAAGGTTCGATAGTTGATGGTCTCTGGTTTCTTAATCTCTCCATGGGACCATTTTAAAATCTGCTCCGGAGATGCCAGTGCAATCTTAATTCCAGAATAAAGCTTCGGATCGGTGGGTTTGGCAAAAAAATCGTATAACGTTTCCATTTATTTTTCCCTGTTTTATAGTTTTCCTTCTAAAAGGGCTATATCCAAACCCAGACTCATTAATTCCTTTGTCAGTACTTTAAATGACTCGGGTAAGCCCGGATCCAGCGTATTTTGCCCTTTTACGATTTTTTCGTACATGCGAGTCCTGCCAGCCATATCATCTGATTTCACTGTCAAAAATTCTTGCAGAGCATGTGCGGCACCATAAGCTTCCATGGCCCATACTTCCATCTCGCCAAGCCGCTGACCGCCAAACTGTGCCTTTCCACCCAGCGGCTGCTGCGTTACCAGGGAATAAGGACCTATGGACCTGGCATGGATCTTGTCATCCACAAGATGGTGTAGCTTCAACACATACATTGTCCCAACAGTAATCTTTTCCTTAAAGGGCTCGCCGGTACGGCCGTCATATAGTGTTGTCTGACCGGTTGAGCTGAGCCCTGCTTCGGTTAAAAGAGATTTTATTTCCGCCTCTTTGGCGCCGTCAAAAACCGGTGTGGCCATATGGACACCATCTTTATAACCTTCCACAAATTCGCACATCTCTTTATCGTCAAAGCCGTCGATCATCTCCTGTAAAGACGGCTCTTCGAATATTTTCTTAATTTTATCGCGCAGGGCTACAATTTTTTGTTCTTCAAGCAACCTGTTGAGTTGATCGCCTAAACCTTTGGCAGCCCAACCTAAATGTATTTCCAAAACCTGGCCAACATTCATTCGGGAAGGCACTCCCAGCGGGTTCAATATCATATCAACCGGTGTGCCGTCTTCAAAATAGGGCAGGTCTTCCTGGGGAAGAATTTTCGACACGACACCTTTATTGCCGTGACGACCGGCCATTTTATCTCCGACGGATAACTTACGCTTCATGGCAACATAGACTTTTACAAGTTTGATGACGCCTGGAGGAAGGTCATCACCTTTTTCAAATCGGCCCACTTTCCGCTCAAATGTGTCCCTGCAAATTTCACATTGATTCCGATATCGTTCAAGAATGTTATGGACCTTTTCCGTGAGCTGCGGGTTCTTTAATACAATGCCTTCTATCTGAGCCACGGGTATCTCGGCCAGCATGTTGGAATCTATTTTATCATCTTTTTGAATCAGAACTTTTTTTCCCTTTTTGAGAGATGAAATACATTCCTGGCCCACTAGCAATTGTTCAAGTTGTGTACGAACCACATCCTGAATAACGTCAAGCTTATCATCTGTCTCTTTTTCAAGGGAAGCAATCTCGCTATCTTCGATCCACCGGGTACGATCATCTTTTCCAACACCACGTCTTGAAAAAACTTTGGCATCAATGACAATCCCACGAACGCCGGGTGGCACCCGCAAAGACGTGTCCTTCACATCTCCGGCTTTTTCACCGAAAATCGCCCGTAAAAGTTTTTCTTCAGGTGAAAGCTGTGTTTCACCTTTGGGTGTAATCTTGCCGACCAGTATATCTCCCGGCACCACTTCAGCACCGAGCCTGATAATACCGCTTTCATCCAACTCCTTTAAGGCTTCCTCGCCTACGTTTGGTATGTCTCGCGTGATATCCTCTTTGCCCAGTTTGGTATCTCGGGCAACGACCTCAAACTCCTCAATATGAACAGAAGTATACACGCCTTCCCGGTGAAGTCTTTCACCCAGAAGAATCGAATCCTCAAAATTATAACCGCCCCACGGCATAAATGCCACAGTAATGTTTTTCCCGAGAGCAAGTTCGCCATGGTCCGTAGCCGGACCGTCTGCAATGATCTGCCCGGCTTCCACTTTTTGTCCTTTTCTGACAATAGGACGTTGATTAAAGCAAGTATTCTGATTGGAACGGATGAATTTTGAGAGGTTGTAAACCGTAACCGGTATTTCAGAGGCCTTGTCGTCATCCCTATCTTCATGTCTTATAACAATCCGGGAAGCATCCACATGCACCACAGTACCATCATGCTGTGTAACCACCGTAACACCTGAATCTTTAGCCACCACCCCTTCAATACCGGTGCCCACTAAAGGTGCCTTGTTAACAATCAGAGGAACTGCCTGACGTTGCATGTTCGACCCCATCAATGCCCTATTGGCGTCATCATTTTCAAGGAACGGAATAAGGGATGCAGAAACACTCACAAGCTGGTTAGGGGAAATATCCATCAGTTCGATATCCTCGGCCTTGACCATCATGAACTCTCCCATCACCCTTGACGTTACCAGCGGATTGACATATTTCCTATCTTCGTCCAGCAGCGCGTTAGCCTGGGCAATAGGGTGTTCTTTTTCTTCAAAAGCGGTAAGAAACTTGACATCTTTCAGCACAGTGGCATCTTTAACAACACTGTAGGGTGTTTCGATAAAACCATATTCATTGACTCGAGCATAAGTGCTAAGTGACACAATAAGACCAATATTCGGTCCTTCCGGCGTTTCTATGGGGCAAATTCGTCCGTAATGAGACGGGTGGACATCCCTGACTTCAAAACCGGCCCTCTCACGCGTCAATCCGCCGGGTCCCAATGCACTCAAACGCCTTTTATGGGTCGTTTCTGAAAGCGGATTTGTTTGATCCATGAATTGGCTGAGCTGGCTTGTTCCAAAAAACTCTTTAACAACAGCGGAAACCGGTTTTGAATTGGCAAGATCGTGGGGCATCAGTGCATCGACCTCTTGCAAACTCATCCGTTCCTTAATGGCACGTTCCATTCTGACCAGTCCGATGCGATACTGGTTTTCGAGAAGCTCTCCAACGGCACGAACCCTTCGATTTCCTAGATGATCGATATCATCAACCGCTCCCTGGGCATCCTTAAGTTCTAAAAGTGTTTTCGTCGTAAGAAAGATATCTTCCTTTCGAAGCGTCTTTAAATCAATGGATGAGTTGATGCCCAGACGAGTGTTAATCTTCATACGGCCCACACCGGAAAGATCGTAATAGGAAGATTTGAAAAACATGTGGTCAACAAAATCCTGAGCCACTTCGGATGTGGCAGGATTTCCGGGTCTGAGTCTCCGGTATATCTCAATGAGCCCACCCTCTTTTGTTTCAACTTTGTCCAAGAGCAGCGTTTTGTGAATAGAGTCACTGGTGGTTACACCATCAATAAAAAGCAGTTCAAATTCAGTAATACCGGCATCACGTAAGGCTTGAAAATTTTCTTCATCAAGCACCTGGTTGCATTCTACGATGGGTTCTTTTTTGTCAGGATCAATAATTGTTTTGGAAAAAACTTTGTTGACGATATCTTCAACACTCAACGGTATCAAATTGACACCCGCTGATTTGAGACGTTTAACTGAAGCTTTAGTAAACACGCGTCCTTTAGTAACAATTGTATCGCCGGTTTCAGGATTTTTGACATCTTGACCGGCACGCTGTCCTTTCAGCAAATCTTCATTAAATTCCTTAAAAATTCGTTTACCGCGGATAACGATCCTTTCTGTTTTATAAAAATAAGCCAGAATGTCTTCAGAAGTATATCCAAAAGATTTAAAAAGAATGGTGATCGGCAGTTTGCGACGCCTGTCAATTCGAATATTAACGATATCTTTATGGTCGATCTCCATATCGATCCATGACCCGCGCACAGGGATAATTCTGGAAGTATATATTACCTTGCCGGAGGAATGTGACTTACCTTTGTCATG
Organism: uncultured Nitrospinaceae bacterium; assembly: GCA_964195835.1. GTDB lineage: Bacteria > Desulfobacterota > Desulfobacteria > Desulfobacterales > UBA11574 > UBA11574. The sequence goes on from CAXMTB010000006.1 coordinate 40,324, forward strand.
ATCGAAAAACACTCCGGAAGATCTGTGAAGCTGGCTTACCACAACACGTTCAGTCCCATTAATGATAAACGTACCATTATCGGTCATCAGAGGAATCGTTCCAAAATAAATTTCCTGCTCTTTGATATCGCGAATGTTTGTAATTCCCGTCTCTTTATCAAGATCATATACAACCAACCTGACAGTGATACGGAGTGGAATCTCGTAGGTCATTCCTCTGTGCATGCATTCATGAACACTGTGTTTGATTTCGCCAAATCGATAAGATACAAATTCAAGAGAAGCAGTTCCGGTAAAATCCTTTATGGGAAACACAGACTTATATACTGCTTGCAAGCCGATGTCTCTTCTTTTTTCCGGAGGAACATCCTTTTGCAAAAACCGATTGAATGATTCTTGTTGCACCGCGATTAGATTAGGAATATCAACAATCTTTGGTATCTTCCCAAAGTTTTTTCTTACGCGCCTGTTTGCCAAAAGCCTTTCCGACATGGCATCTCCAATATGTTAATTTTGTTAAAGGTCATGGGTTATGGGTAATAGGTTATGGGTTTTCCGGCGAAGGGGATTTAAAAAACCCCTTACCGGTCATCTATTACCTATTACCCATTACCTATTTTCTTAATATTTATTACTTTATTTCAACCTGCGCGCCGGCTTCCTCTAGCTGTCCCTTGATCTTTTCGGCTTCATCTTTAGAAATGCCTTCCTTCACGGGTTTGGGAACTTCATCGACCAAAGTCTTGGCTTCTTTCAGTCCCAGACCGGTAATTGCCCTGACCTCTTTGATAACCTGAATTTTCTTGTCACCAAATGTTGTCAGAATAACGTCAAATTCGGTCTTTTCTTCTGCTGCGGCACCTCCGCCTTCAGCAGGAGCAAAAGCCGCAATAGCCATAGGTGCGGCTGCTGAGACTCCAAACTTTTCTTCCATTTCTTTAACCAGTTCAGATAAATCAAGAACCGACATATTTGCTATAAATTCAATTACATCTTCTTTGGTAATATCCGCCATTTTAATTTTCCTCCAGTTTAACTTTTAACATTTTATATCTTTCGAACCATTTATTCTAATCAGCCAGCTTCTTTCTGTTCCTTGATGGCCTGGAGTACATTTAAAAACTGTACCGGAATGGCATTAAGGACCCGGACAAAGCCGGTAACAACACCGTTGGCTGCCGAAAGGAATTGCCCCAGAAGCTCTTCTCGACCAGGAAGGGTCGATATCGTCTTGATTGCGTCTACATCAAGCACTTTGCCGTCCAAAACACCGGTTTTAATTTCAAGCTGTTTATGCTCTTGCGAAAACTTTGTCAGCACTTTTGCCGGTGCAATCGGGTCATCGTAACTTAAGGCAACAGCACTCGGACCTTTAAAATAATCCTTAATCAATGCGATATCGGTCTCTTCAGAAGCTCTGATAAGAAGCGAGTTCTTTACCACCCTATATTCAATTTTTTCCGCTCCAAGCTTCCTTCGTAAGTCATTTATCGTCGTAACATCAAGACCTTTATAATCTGTTACGATGACAACTTTTGACCTCAGAAACTTTTCATGCAGATCTTTTACAATCTCTTTCTTTTTATCTATCCGCACAAGTTCAAACACCTCCTTCCTTAATCTGTAAAAAACCGGAGGAACAACTTTTTAAAATAAAATGTCTCGGTAGGCCGGCATCGCCGATTAAACACAAACAAGTGCACCTACGGTCTTTGACAGAAATATTGATATTAACTTAACCTGTTAAGAAATAGACACCATCAATACAGGGTTACTAAAGTTCTTAAAACAGGCTTTCTCCGCCTCAAAATAGAATTTAGAATTAAAATCAGACAATTTCAGTGAGTTCAAGAATTTCTTAAAATAAAATTACGCAAAAATCCTCTCGATTTGGTTATGTTAGAGATGGAAGAATCAAGACTTTTAGGTTCATCAAAGCAACGATATTATTTGAGCAAGTCCTTGACACTGGCCGCATCAATCTTAATGCCGTGTCCCATGGTAGTTGAAACGGCGATACTTTTCAGGTAGGTTCCCTTACTGGAAGCCGGTTTGAGTCGAAGGATCGTTTCTAAAAAGACAGACGCATTCTGCACGATCTTATCTACGCCAAAAGAAACTTTACCCATTGGAACGTGGACAATGCCGGCTTTTTCAACCTTGAAATCAATTTTACCTGCTTTGATCTCCTTGACCGCTCTGGCCAAATCAAAAGTTACAGTTCCGATTTTTGCATTGGGCATGAGCCCTCTGGGGCCGAGAAGCTTTCCTATTTTTCCCACAGTCCCCATCATGTCAGGTGTTGCAACAGCTTTGTCAAAGCCGAACCATCCTTCTTTAATTTTTTCTATTAAATCATCGTTCCCGACAAAATCCGCACCTGCATCCAAGGCCTCTTGCTCTTTTTCTCCTTTAGCAAATACGAGGACTTTAACTTCCTTGCCAAGGCCATTGGGCAAAACGACAGTACCGCGAACCATCTGATCAGCATGTCTTGGATCGACGCCAAGTCGAACCGCAACGTCAATTGTTTCATCAAATTTAGCATAAGATGAACTTATTGCTATTTTAACGGCTTCGCTGAAACTGTGTTTTACCTTTGTGTTTGTCTCTTTACGTGATTCTAAATATTTTTTACCCCGCTTCGGCATGATCTTATGTCCACTCCTTTTTTAAACAACTTCAATCCCCATACTTCTGGCCGTACCGGCAATAATATTACAGGCGGCCTCCAAATCATTTGCGTTTAAATCAATCATTTTCTGCTTGGCAATCTCTTCGAGCTGCTGCCGTGTAACCTGGCCGATTTTTTCGCGCTTTGGATCACCGGCACCTTTTGCTATTTTTGCCGCTTTTTTTAAAAGCACAGAGGCAGGGGGTGTTTTGGTTATAAAAGTAAATGATCTGTCCTGATAGACCGTAATTACAACAGGTGTAATGATGCCTTCATCATTGGCCGTCCTGGAGTTAAAAGCCTTACAGAAATCCATTATATTCACACCATGCTGCCCCAGCGCGGGGCCAATGGGTGGCGACGGATTCGCCTTGCCTGCTGCAACCTGCAGTTTTATCTGTGCCATAACCTTTTTTGCCATTTTTTCTTGTTGCTCCTGTCTTTCTGCTTGCCCCCCTGAAATTTCAAAAGGACCATTTCACGGGAGTCATTTGTCTGTAATACTCTAATTGAGCCACAACTCGATGATATGTTATTCGTTCGCTATCCGTTATCTGATGAATGGCCCTTTGTTTGAATCATAGCTTCGACACCTGCACAAATTCCAGCTCCACAGGCGTTGAACGACCGAAAATACTAACAAGAACTCTTATTTTACCCTTGTCAGGATTAACTTCATCAACGAAGCCGTTAAAGTTTTTAAAAGGCCCGTCAATTACACGGATCTCGTCTCCGGTCTCGAAAAAATATTTTGGCTGTGGTTTTAGTTTTCCAGCCTCCATTTGATTCAATATTTTCTGGGCCTCATCATCTGATATGGGTGTCGGTTTCTCTCGACCACCAAGAAACCCGGTAACTTTGGCAGTATTTGTTACAAGATGCCATGTTTCATCATCAAGCGCCATCCTGACCAATATGTACCCCGGATAAAATTTACGAGACGATGTTTTTCGTTTACCTTTAACAAGTTCAACGATTTCCTCGGTAGGAACAATCACCTCACCGAATTTCTCGGGCTGAGGAGAAGACGATATTCGCTCTTCCAGGGCAACTTTGACCTTGCTTTCAAACCCCGAATAAACATGGACTACATACCATTTAAGCGCCACTTTATCCTCTCCCAATTTTATTTTAAAACCACACGGATCAGGCTTGACAAACCGATATCGACCATCCCGAGAAAAACAGATATTATCATTACCAGAATAAGCACAACCACCGTGGAGCCAATGGTCTGCTTGCGCGATGGCCATACGACTTTTTTTAGCTCCACCTTGACTTCTCTGAGAAACTGGAGCCCCTTATCTATGTACCCTTTGAACTTCCCCGGCTCAGCTTTTGTTCTTGTTAGAGATTTTTGTCTGGATGAATAGGCTTTTGCTTTTATACTTTTAACAGGACCTGTTAATAATTCAGTCTTCTTCGCAACAGCATCATTACTTGACTCTTGCGATGCTATCCCTTCGGCACTCAGCTGGTTCTTTTTCTTTGCTCTTTGTTTTTTCTTTTTTTGTATACGTGCCATTATTTTTACAGGTTTAATATTTCCAAT
>CAXMTB010000007.1:0-43822 GCA_964195835.1 uncultured Nitrospinaceae bacterium
GAATTGCGGAATACGATTCGGAGCTCCTTTAAATAACCTCATATTTTTAACACTCCAATACAGGAGCACCCTATGGTCAGAACCGAAATATCACTGTTTTTGAAAAATGTTCCCGGTGAACTCGGGAAGCTGGCATCGCTGTTTTCAGATGAACATATCAACATCGACGCCCTCACCATACAGGATGCCTCCAGCTATGTTCAGAATCTCTTTGAGGCCAGGGGGAAGTCACTCAAGCGGATCGCTTCGATTGCCAGCTACAATTCCATGCGAAAGGACTCGGCAAAGTTCGCCCTCATCCGGATGATCGTTGACCAGACCGACAAGGCCATCGATCTGTTGTCAAAAAACGATTATCTTTTCGATATTATGCCGGTAATGACGCTTGAGCTTGAAAACAGACCGGGTTCCCTTGCCAACATTGCCAATAAGTTCGGAGAAGAAGGCATCAATATCAACTATGTTTATGGCACGGTTTCGTCTCCCGATGAAAAATGTCTTTTTGTCTTCTGCCCGGAAGATATCGACCTGGCAGCCAAGATTTTTAAAGAATAATTTGGGAAAACAGCATTTTTTTAACCGGAACTGTGTGAAGGACGACGTTTGTCCTTTAATATATGGTTGGAAATCACCACCCGCTGTATCTCGGAAGTTCCTTCATATATGGTAAATACCCGGGCATCTCTGTAAAAACGTTCAACCGGATAGTCTTTAATAAATCCGTATCCGCCGTGCATCTGAAGCGCTTTTGCCGTAACCCTGTTGACCATTTCAGAAGCAAACAGCTTGGCCATGGACGCCTGTACCGTATACTTTTCTCCCCTGTCCTTCATGGCTGCAGCGGAAAACATCAACTGGCGGGCTGCCTCAATTTCCGTTGCCATATCCGCAATGATCCATCGCAACCCCTGGAATTTTGAAATCGGCTGCCCGAACTGCTCCCTGTTTTTAGCATATTTAACAGCCGCATCAAATGCCGCCTGTGCAACACCTACCGACTGGGCTGCTATACCAATTCGTCCGCCATCCAGGGCTCTCATGGCAATTTTGAATCCGTCTCCTTCTTCTCCCAGTATGTTTTCAACAGGAACTGTGCAATTGTTAAAAAAAAGATCCGTTGTATCGGAAGCACGAAGTCCCATTTTATCTTCTTCGTTGCCCACGGTAAATCCAGGCGTGCCTTTCTCAACCAAAAACGCACTGATACCATGGTGACGTTTTGCTTCATCTGTGATGGCGGTTACAATAACCAGGCCGGCATTCCGACCCGATGTAGTAAAACGTTTTGTGCCATTTATAATATATTCATTTCCTTTTCGAACAGCCGTGGTCGACTGTCTTACCGGATCGGATCCCGCGTGGGGTTCTGTCATGGCAAAGGCGCCGATAATATCTCCTGTTGCAAGGGGTTTTAAATATCTTTCCTTTTGATCCTCGGTTCCCAACCGGCAAATGCTTTCACACACTATGGAATTGTGAACCGACATAACCACCGCGGTTGAGGCACAGGAGTAGGCAATCTCTGATAGGGCCAGTACATAGCTCATAGTGTCGGCTCCTGAACCTTCATACTCAAACGGAACCATCATTCCCATGAGCCCCAATTCTCCCATCTTTTTTAGATTTTCAGACGGAAATTCCTTGGTTTGATCGCGTTCCGCAGCGGTAAGGGCCACAACTTTTCTAGAAAACTCCCGGGCCATGGTCTGAATCATGATCTGCTCATCGGTAAGCGCAAAAGACATGGATTGCTCCCTCTTAACTTTTGTTTTAGAACACCAATTTTTAAATGCCCAAGACGCATCAACCTATCCGGACAAAAACCTCAAGCCTGAAATCATCGATCTCTGACAACCTTGAGCCAAATTATTTTGACTTCTAAGGTCCATAGATGACAACGATAAGTTCGGCTTTTTCGTTTCCAACATTCCTCAACTGGTGTCGAATTCCCGAATTAAAGTGAAGCGAATCTCCAACATTGATTTTGTTTACATGATCTCCCACAACCACTTCAATCTTTCCGGCCAGCACGTATACAAATTCTTCACCTTCGTGTTGGTATCCCACCCCTTTATGATCCGTCATGGCGTCGATGGAGACCTTGAACGCCTTTAAATGTTTATTCTCAGCACCGGGTGTTAGCGTTGTATACGCATAATTATCGGTACGCTTTGTATAGGCCTTGATACGACTTCTTAAGCTCGTCTCCTGTTCTTTCAGGAAAAAACCCGAGTCTATCTCCATCGCCCTTGCAATCTGCAAAAGAGCGCCCACCGGCGGAATTTTTTTACCACTCTCCACTTCTTTCAAATAATCGACTGAAAAACCGGTTTCATTGGCCACACGATCTAAGGACATCTTCTTTTTTAACCGTTCCTTTTTTATCTTCTTCCCCACCGGGGCAACGGCCTCGGTTTTCTTTCTGGCCATATCTCCTCCTTATTTATATTCATAAAATCCCCGCCCTGTCTTTTTACCCAGCCAGCCGGCCTCAACATATCGTTTAAGCAGCGGACAGGGCCGGTACTTAGAATCTTTAAATCCATCGAAAAGCGTATCCATAATTGCCAGACAGGTATCCAATCCGATAAGATCCGCCAGTGCCAGAGGACCCATGGGATGGTTCGCGCCCAGCTTCATGACAATGTCGATATCTTCACGAGACCCCACATCATGATACAGACAATACACCGCTTCATTGATCATGGGCATGAGTATTCGATTGATGATAAAACCGGGATAATCGTTCGCTTCAGCCGGTGTTTTACCCAGCTTTACAGCCAAGTTCCATGTGGTCTTAAACGTATCATCCGTTGTTCGCAGCCCCCGGATAATCTCAATCAGTTTCATTACCGGAACCGGATTCATAAAATGCATCCCGATAATTTTATCCGGGCGTCCTGTATGGGATGCAATCCGTCCGATGGGAATGGAAGATGTGTTGGTTGCCAGAATCGCATGAGGTTCACAGATTTGATCCAGATCTTTAAATATCTGAAACTTAATCGTTTCATTTTCTGTGGCGGCCTCGACAACAAAATCGACAGACCCCATATCCTTGATGTCTACGCTGGTTCTGATCCGTTCCAGAACAGCATTCATCTCTTCATCGGTCATTCTGCCTTTGTCGACACTTCGCCCTAAATTCTTCTTTATGCTGGCAAAACCTTTTTCGACAAATTCAGTCTTGATGTCGTTCATGATGACCTCAAAGCCGCTCACGGCAGCAACCTGAGCAATACCGTTTCCCATCTGACCCGCACCAATAACGCCGAATGTTTTTATGTCCATTTTTTTCTCCTATCGTTTTACCACCATGGCAACACCTTCCCCACCCCCGAGACACAGCGAAGCAACCCCGACCTTTTTGTCCTGTCGAATCATTTCATGTAAAAGGGACACCAGCAATCGACATCCGCTGGCACCGATGGGATGCCCCAGAGCGACACTCCCACCGTTTACATTCACCTTTGCATGATCCAGGTTAAGCTCCTTCAGCACCGCCGCCGTCGAACCGCTGAACGCTTCGTTGATCTCAAAAAGATCGACATCTGAAAGGGAAATCCCTTCCTTCTTCAAACATTTGGGAATAGCCCAAATGGGTGCCACAAGAAGGTATTTCATATCCAAACCAAAAGATGCCTGAGCGCCGATGGTCGCAATGACCCGGCATCCCAGCGTTTTGGCTTTATCTTTTGACATGACCACCACGGCTGCCGCACCGTCACTGATGATGGATGCATTGCCGGCCGTTCCCTTTCCGTCCTTTTTAAACGCTGGTTTCATTTTTGAAAGAGCTTCAAAGGTCGTCTCACGGGGGCATTCATCCTGATCAAAAATAACGGGATCGCCTTTTCGCTGGGGGATTTCAACAGGAACGATTTCATCTTTAAATCGACCGTTGCGGATGGCTTCAAGCGTGCGACGATACGACTTTGCGGCATAACGATCCTGGTCTTCTCGGCTGATGTCGTACTTTTCTGAACACAGCTCATTGGAAACACCCATGTGAAAATCATTGACAATATCCCAAAGACCGTCATGAACCATATGATCTTCAAGGATGCCCGGCCCCATGCGATATCCAAAACGACCTTTTTCAAGATAATACGGTGCCATACTCATGTTTTCCATTCCGCCTGCAACGACAACATCCGCATCACCCACCTGAATCGCCTGGGCAGCCAGCATGACCGCTTTTAATGCTGAACCGCAAACCTTATTCACGGTGATACATTCAACCCCAAAAGGCATATCAGCCTTAACAGCCGCCTGTCTGGCAGGATTTTGTCCGTAGCCGCACGGAAGCACCATCCCCATAATCACCTCATTGACATCATCCTTCTGAATACCTGCCCGTTCAACCGCTGCTTCGATCACCACAGCACCCAATCGGGTGGCACCGATATTCCCCAATGAACCATTGAAACTTCCCAATGGTGTTCTCACCGCACTTACGATCACTGCTTCTCTCATGTCTATCTCCTTTTATTCTCTTTCTATAATCTATTTCAAAACCTTCTAAGGGGTGATTTTGAAAAAAATTTTGAATTATCTAAATTAATAGCACAAACTTTACATGTTTCGTCGATACTTCCCCCCCACATCATACAACGCCTGGGTAATCTGGCCCAGGGTGCACACCTTAACGGTCTCCATCAGTTCTTCAAAGATATTTTCCCCTGACAACGCAACGCTCTGAAGACGTTGCAATGCATTATCTGCTTCTTTTTTATTTCGTTTCTTGAATGCCGCCAGCCGTTTAAGTTGTGATTTCTTTTCACCGTCGGTGGCCCTGGACAACTCAATGTACTCGCTCAATTGTCCCAAATCGGCATCAGGATCTCGAAAAGTATTGACACCGATGAGGGGCAACTCGCCGGTATGCTTTAAATTTTCATAATACATCGATTCCTCTTGAATCTTGCTCCTCTGATAACCGGTCTCCATGGCTCCCAGGACACCTCCGCGTTCGGTGATCCTGTCGAATTCTGCAAGGACCGCTTCCTCCACCAACCGCGTCAACTCCTCGACAACGAAACTGCCTTGATTCAAATTCTCATTTTTTGCAAGGCCCCATTCCCGGTTGATAATAAGCTGAATAGCCAAAGCACGCCGGACCGATTCATTGCTCGGCGTCGTAATGGCTTCATCAAAGGCATTGGTGTGCAAACTGTTGCAATTGTCATAAATCGCACAAAGTGCCTGAAGCGTTGTCCGAATGTCGTTAAGCTGGATGTCCTGGCTGTGCAAGGAGCGACCGGACGTCTGTATATGATATTTCAGCATCTGAGACCGGGCGGACCCGCCGTATTTATTCTTCATGGCCATAGACCAAATACGTCTGGCCACTCTCCCGATGACCGTATATTCCGGATCCATGCCATTGGAAAAGAAAAAGGACAAATTGGGTGCAAAACTGTCGATGGGCATCCCCCGGGATAGATAATATTCGACATAGGTAAATCCGTTGGCCAGTGTAAGGGCCAGTTGCGTAATCGGATTGGCGCCGGCCTCGGCAATGTGGTATCCTGAAATGGACACCGAATAGAAATTTCGGACGTTGTTTTCGATAAAGTACTTCTGGATATCTCCCATCATTTTCAGTGCAAATTCAATGGAGAAAATACAGGTGTTTTGGCCTTGATCTTCTTTTAAAATGTCCGCTTGAACCGTTCCGCGAACATGGAACAGGGCCTTGGATCGAATGTCATTGTATTCTTTTTTCGAAGGTTCTCTTTTTTCTCGGGCTCGAAACAAATCCACCTGTTGATCAACGGCGGTATTTAAAAACATGGCAAGTATGATGGGAGCAGGTCCGTTGATGGTCATGGAAACAGATGTATTGGATGCGCACAAATTAAATCCGGCATAAAGCACCTTCACATCGTCGAGGGTACATATACTGACGCCGGAAGTGCCAACTTTGCCGTAGATATCCGGTCTTATGTCCGGATCGCAGCCGTATAATGTGACAGAATCAAAGGCCGTGGACAGACGCTTGGCCTTGGCGTCGGCAGATAAAAGTTTGAATCGTCTGTTGGTCCTTGCAGGGTCCCCTTCTCCTGCGAACATGCGTGTGGGATCTTCGTCAATCCGTTTTAACGGAAAAACACCGGAGGTAAACGGAAACCGACCGGGAATATTTTCTTCTCTCAACCAGATGTAAATTTCTCCGGGGTCCTTATACTTGGGAAGTACAATCTTCGGAATTCTCGTATGCGCCAATGACGTTGTGTAAAGTGCAACACGAATTTCCCGGTTCCGAACACGGTATGTAAGCTCGTCTTTAGTGTAAGTCTTTTGGATATCTTCCCAGTCATCAAGCAGCCGGGTCGTTTCGGAATGCAGTGTGTTTTCAGCCTTTTCAATTTCCATTTTGAGCCGATCTAAAACCTGTGATGTATCGGCTATAAGACGATCCCCGGCTACGGCCGTTGTGGTCTCCTTGAGGTGCCAGACCTTTCGGACCGCATCTGCCTGCTCTTGGGTTTCCCGATGGTATCTCCTGATGGTGTCGGCAATTTCAGCAAGGTAACGGGTTCGCTCCGGAGGAATAATAACCGTTTTGGATGTCGATATTTTTGCTTTAGGTCTGGAAAGACTCGAATCCAATACGATCCCTTTTCTTTCTGACAATGCATCGATAATCCCATGATACAAAGCCGTAACGCCATCGTCGTTAAATTTGGAAGCAATGGTTCCGTAAACAGGCATTTCCTCGGGGGATTTATCCCATGCCTTCCGGTTTCGCTGAACCTGTTTGCGCACATCGCGCACCGCATCCTCGCCGCCTTGTTTCTCATATTTGTTCACGACAATAAGATGTGCAAAATCGAGCATGTCTATCTTTTCGAGTTGGGTGGCAGCTCCGAATTCACTGGTCATCACATAGATCGATACATCAACAAGATCGGTGATACTCGAATCTCCCTGCCCGATTCCTGCTGTTTCCGCAATGACAAGGTCAAAGCCCGCAGCTTTCGCAACGTCTATGGTTTCTGCCAGGGCATGGGGGATTTCTGTCTGTGATCCTCGGGTAGCAAGGCTCCGCATGTAAACCCTTGGATTTTCGATGGCATTCATACGTATTCTGTCACCTAAAAGCGCACCGCCGGTTTTACGACGGGACGGATCGCTGCTGATAACCGCCAGATGAATATGTTTAAGATCATTTAGAATTCTTAAGACAATTTCATCTGTCAGAGACGATTTCCCGGCCCCACCGGTTCCCGTAATTCCGATAACCGGTATTTTTCGTTTCCCGATCTTTTTTTGGATTTGAGATCTAAGTAAAGCAAGATGGCCGTCTTCCTGCGCCTTGGCCTGCTCAACCGCGGTAATCAGGTTTGCGATCATGAACGTGTTGTCCGGTGACAGCGCTGAAAAGTCAAAATCGGTCTTGTTGACCGTAGAAAAATCCATCTGTTTTATCATGTGATGGATCATACCCTGGAGCCCCATTTTGGCGCCGTCTTCAGGAGAATATATTTTAGTGACGCCGTATGATTCCAGCTCTTTTATCTCTTCAGGTATGATAACCCCGCCGCCGCCGCCAAACACCTTGATATGCGGAACATTTCTTTCTTTCAAAAGGTCGACGATGTATTTAAAGAATTCCATATGACCGCCCTGATAACTCGACACCGCCACCCCTTGAACATCTTCCTGGATTGCAGCATCGACGATTTCATGGACAGAGCGGTTATGTCCCAAGTGAATGACCTCAACACCGGCATCCTGGAGTATGCGACGCATGATGTTTATGGATGCATCATGACCATCAAAAAGGGATGTTGCGGTGACGGCTCTGATGGAGTGTTTGGGATTGTAGATTTCAACGTCCATCGTCATTCATCCTCCTTAATCGATTTATTAAATGATTGAGTTTTGACTTACTAATAAGCAAATTAGATGCTCGACATAACCCATACCTATTGAAATGTTACCGAAGCCTTCTCGCAAGTGCCTATTTATCCCGTATTAAACGGGGAAGTTGAGGTAGCGCTAACGCGCTGTCATTAAAATATAATTGCCTAAAAATTTCCTTAAATTTTAGCTCACTTTAGCTCACTTTAGCTCACTTTAGCTCACTTTAGCTCACTTTAGCTCACTTTAGCTCACTTTAGGCACTTGTAACTTTTTCTTTTTTGATATCAAAGTCAGCATATCAGTAAAAAATGTTGAGTAGGATTTGTACTCCTTAGTAACAGGAATTCTACCTTAATATTCCAAGAATAAATTCGGTTTGGAGTTCAATATAATCTTCAATACTGTAATGTCGGGCAAGAAACCAGCGCCGGAATGTCCACATATGGCCCAGAACAGAAATATTGTGTGCAATAAGTTCCATTGAACGTTCACTTAAATGTGGTAAATCACCGGATGAAATCAAACGTTCGAGCACTTCCATGAAAATGCCGGTAATGCGCACCTCATTCTCGAGTACCTTTTTACGCCATTGGGGTGGAAGAGATTGAGTTTCCTGGTAAATCAGAAGGATATGGTCGTTCATTCGGTTGCAGACTAAAAAATATTCACGAATCACTTCAGCCAGTGAACTGCGTCCGTCTGAAGCTCTTGCCATTGCTTCCGAAACCCGCCGTTCGACCTCGCCATGGATGGCATCGCAAACCAGATACAAAATATCCTCTTTAGAAGCGATATATTCATACAATGAACCAATGGAAATACCTGCGGAACGGGCGATCTGCCGCGTTGTGGTCTTGTGAAACCCATGATTAATGAACAGCGGGACCGCAGCATCGATGATCTGGCGATGACGCTGTTCCACAAGTTCAGGATTTTTTATTTGAGTAGGAATTTCTTTTGTTGCATTCCTTTGTTCCATAGCAACTCCAAAATGTTATTCGATAAATATTTGAAAAGTCGGGGTGTTTTTCTCTGTTGAATCGCTCCATGGATAATCTTTTGTTCAAACCGTGTAAACTCGTGGTTAAGGGATCGTAAAAAAATAGCAGATTTCAATATAATAACAATGGGTTCGTCTTGAAACAAATAATCTCTTATCTTGGAACTGTTTCGGCATGCGTCTGTTCTTTCTAACGATCCCTAAACCACTCAAACAGTACACGCTTTGAAAAAAAGATTATCCATTCCGCTGTTAAAGAGGTTTTATAAAACGAAACTCCCCGACCCCTTAGATATTTAACACTCAAGAAATCCGACCGAGCGCTCGTTCAGAATTAATACCATGCCCCCATCTGATCTGTCAAGATTTTTTCTCTTAATAAAGAAACTCAATAATATAAAATATACTTTATAAATCAAGTAGTAATAAAGCTATTGACAAATTAACGCATCAAAGGTACACATAAATTCAGCCTTGTGACCGAGCGCTCGCTCATAATTATTGAACAACAATCGGGCTGAATATTTGGAAAATTGTAATATTTTAGTTTTTTGAACACATTACCGCTTCAGGTATGATTAAATTTTTTATTGCAAGTCCCTCGTTGATTGATAGAATGAATGATCCTTGATTAATGAAATGTTTTGCCTTAAATTAATTTTGTTATATCCCTGTCACTATTTAAAATGCTCAGTTTAGGTATAAAACTTATACAAGGCTTTAAAAAAAAGGAGGGTACATCATGGGAAAAGACCTCGTATTGACCGAAAAACAGGACATGATCGGTATAATTACATTAAACCGTCCGGAAGCAATGAACACTTTTAATATCCCTTTTGCCAGAGCATTGAATGATACTCTTTTGGATATGGATCAGGATAACGACGTCCGTGTCGTGGTGATCCGTGCAGCAGGCAAACATTTTTCAACCGGCATCTCTCTCCCGGAATTCCAGGGAAAAAATCCCAGAGAACTCCGTGAGTTTCTGAATTTAATGGATGAATTTTATCACACCCTGCCCCGGATGAAAAAGCCGGTGATCGCCTCGGTCAAAGGCGCCGCAGTGGCCAATGGCGCCGGTCTTGTGTTTGCCTGCGATCTGGCGGTGGCCGCCGAAAATGCCAGGTTCGGAACCACTGCCATTAACGTGGGATTAATCTGTTTAGGCCCGGCCGTACCCCTGGCGCGTCATGTCGGTCGAAAGAAAGCACTTGAAATGATCCTCACCGGAGATATTATTTCGGCTCCTGAAGCCCAACAACTCGGTTTGATAAACAAAGTGGTACCTCCGGACGATCTTGAAGCCGAAACCATGAAACTTGCTGCAAAAATTGCTAAAAAAAGCCCCCTGGCGATACAAATTGGAAAAACCGGCGTCTACGCTATGTCGGAAATCCCGTATCACCAGGCCGTTGACTATATGGATGAACTGTTTGCTTCCCTTTGCGGTACAGAGGACGCCATAGAAGGAATTAACGCTTTTATGGAAAAACGGGAACCCGTATGGAAGGGTTACTAATGCCTCCTTCAGACAACCTTTAACAGGTTTGTCATTAGAAACTGTTTCGAAAACAGGACATAAAATTAGGAGATTGGCCTTGGATTTCGACCTCACTAAAGAACAGGAGATGATCCGCAGAGAAGTCCGAAAATTTGCACAGAGTGAAATTGCACCGGTAGCTTCGGAACTCGATGAAAAAGAAGAATTTTCTGCTGAAGTCACACGGAAAATGGGTGAAATCGGTCTTTTCGGCATGTTCGTCTCAGAAAAATATGACGGTCAGGACATGGACTATCTGTCCTACATCATTGCCGTCGAAGAGATTGCTAGAGTGGATGGATCTCAGGCAGCCACCGTTGCCGCGGGGAACTCCCTTGGAATCGGCCCCATATACTATTTTGGTTCGGAAGTACAAAAGAAAAAGTATCTCCCAAAACTTTGCTCCGGTGAGGGATTGTGGGGCTTTGGCCTCACGGAACCTACTGCCGGTTCGGATGCCGGCGGCAGCAAAACCACTGCCGTAAAGGATGGTAACGAATGGGTTCTCAACGGATCTAAAATTTTCATTACCAATGCAGCTTGCGAGTTGAGCCTGGGTGTAACGGTTCAGGCGGTCACCGGTACCCGACCCAGCGGAAAACCGGAATATACGTGCTTTTTGGTTGAACACGGAACGCCGGGCTTTAAAGCCGTGACCATGCATAAAAAGATGATGTGGCGGGCTTCAGACACCGCTGAGCTTTATTTTGATGATGTCAGAATTTCTGAAAATGATATTTTAGGTTTGCCTGGAGATGGTTTTCACCAAATGCTCGCAACCCTTGACGGCGGAAGGCTTTCCATTGCTGCCATGGGCCTCGGGGGTTCACAAGGGGCTTACGAAGCCGCACTCAAATATGCCAAAAACAGGGTTCAGTTCGGACAACCCATTTGTAAGTTCCAGGCCGTGGCCTTTAAACTGGCAGACTGCGCCCTTGAAATTGAATGCGCTCGCAATCTCTTATATAAGGCCTGCTGGCTGAAAGATCACCAAAGGCCTTTTGAAAAGGAAGCAGCCATGGCCAAACTTTACTGTTCCGAACTTATGGGTCGAGTAGCGAACCATGCTGTCCAGATCCATGGCGGATATGGTTTGATGAAGGAATACAACGTGGAAAGATTTTACCGGGACCAGAAACTTCTCGACATCGGAGAAGGAACTTCAGAGGTTCAGAGAATTGTCATTTCCAGGTATATCGGATGTTAGGATTGATGATTGTTGATTGTTAGAGCACAACGGACTTGTCCGCCTTTGCCGTGTGGCGGAAATCCCGATTTATCGGGGATTATTGTTGATTAAAAATTGAGGAATTGATTATGGATGAAAAAGTCCTTTTGACAGAAGAACGCGATGGCATTGCGATTCTAACGCTAAACCGGCCCGAGGTAATGAATTCTTTTAACTTTGCATTGCTTCAAGCCCTTGAGAAACAGATTGAAGCCCTTAAATTCAACAATAATATTCGTGTGGTCATCATCACCGGATCCGGGCAGAAAGCCTTTTGTGCCGGGGCAGATTTAAAAGAAAGAACCACCTATAGTGAATCTCAGGTGAAAACGTTCATTTTTACCATCAAAAATCTCTTTACTTCCATTGAACACCTGAACAAGCCGGTGATTGCCGCCATAAACGGTGTCGCTCTGGGTGGTGGAACTGAGCTTGCCCTTGCCTGTGATATTCGGATCGCATCCATGAATGCTTTAATGGGCCTTACAGAAACCCGTTTTGCCATCATACCCGGAGCGGGCGGTACCCAGAGACTTCCGAGGTTGATCGGGCGGGGAAAAGCAAAGGAACTCATCTTTACCGGACGTCGTGTCGATGCGCAAGAAGCCTTGCAGATCGGACTTGTCAATCAAATATGCGAGCAGGAATCGCTTCTTGATGAATGTCTCAAAATGGCCGCCATGATCTGTGAAGCCGGTCCCATTGCCATTGAACAAGCCAAGTATGCCATCAATTACGGTCTTGAAACCGATCTTCACACAGGTCTTGGCATTGAATCCAATGCCTACTGGGTCACCATCCCAACTGAGGATCGTCTGGAAGGCCTGGCCGCTTTTCAGGAAAAACGAAAACCGGTATATAAAGGGAAATAGAGGAAATCCTATGGCCGAAAATCGATCCTTCTGGGAAAACGAAGAAAAAAAGCTGGATGAACGGGTTTACCAGGCCATGTGGCCCGGGGGAGAAAAAGCTGTGGAAAGGCTGATAAAGCAGGAAAAACAGCCGGTCCGGGAACTTATCAGTAAACTCATCGATCCGGAAACCGAATTTTATGAACTCGGTGGTATCGCAGGGTTTGGAATGGATTACCCCGGGGTTATGGATGTTCCCTGTGGCGGTCTTGTAACGGGATTGGGAAAAATTCACGGCAACTGGACCATGATTTTTGCCAATGACAGTCGTGTGAAAGCCGGCACCTATTTCCCGATTACATTAAAAAAACACATGCGGGCCCAGGCCATCGCCGAGCACTGCGGACTGAACTGTGTTTATATTGCAGATTCAGGCGGCGCTTTCCTCCCCATGCAGGCCGAGGTTTTCCCTGACGATCAGCATTTTGGATCCATGTTTTATAATATGGCACGAATGTCGGCAATGGGGCTTAAGCAGATTACCATGAGCACCGGCGGCAATACGGCAGGAGGCGCCTACATCGTTTTTATGGCCTGTCAGTCGGTGATGATTGACAAACTGGCTTTTTCTTTTTTGGGCGGCCCTCCGCTGGTAAAAATGGCGACCGGCGAAGTTATCTCCGCTGAAGATCTGGGCGGAGCAAAAATACATACTCAGATTTCAGGCGGGGCAGATTATTTTTGCACCCATCAGGATGACGCCATTGCCCGCGTTCGAGAGATTCTCATGCTGGAACCTTTCCAGAAACTTCATCTCCACCGTTATGCCGAAACACCGCCACAAGTGTCCGAAGAAGCCATTTATGAGATTCTGCCGACTTCTGTTCATCAGGGAATCAATGTTCATTCATTTCTTGAGGCTATTGCTGATGACAGTCTCTTTTCCGAGTATAAAAAGGACTACGCGCCGGGCCGGGGAAATAATATCGTAACCGGCAAGATGCGCCTTAAAGGCATCACCGTGGGTGTCGTTGCATCCAACGCTGTGGGCATCATATTTTTTGAAGCAGCACGCAAAGCCACGGAATGGATTGTCCGCTGCTGTCAGGAGAAAATTCCCCTGCTTTTTGTCCAGAGCTCGCCAGGATACATGGTGGGATCAGAATCAGAACATATGGGGATCGGAAAATACGGCGCAGACATGGTAAGGGCGGTTTCATGTGCCCAGGTGCCCCGCATTCAGCTCGTCATCGGACCGGACAACGGGGCAGCCAATTACGGAATGTGCGGCAGGGCATACAGACCCCATTTTTTATTTTCCACCATGCGGGCAAGGACGTCTGTCATGAGCGGAAGAAGTGCGGCAGGGGTCCTGCTTTCCATTGAAGAGCGAAAACGGGCCAGACAGAATAATCCGATGACCGAATCGGAAAAAGAAGATTTCAACCAAAAGATGATCACAAAATATGACGAAGAAGCACATCCGTTCTACTGCGGCGCTCGCCTATTGAATGACAGGGTTCTAAAATTTTCTGAAATTCGCAACTGGCTTGCCATGGCATTTGAAGTCAGCCTCTTGAAACCCATTGGTGAGCCTTCTTTTGGGAATTTTCGGTTTTAACAAGGAGAAAAGATGGCACATTTAGAATATCCGAAAAAGGTCGTTTTAGGAGATATAACCGTAAGAGACGGTTTCCAGCATGAAGAAAAATTTATTCCCACCGATGCAAAACTGTGGTTGGCTGAAGAACTTATTCTTGCAGGATTCAAACGTATAGAAGTCACAAACTTTGGTAACCCCAAGGTGATGCCTCAGTTTAAGGATGCCGATGAGCTTTCAAAGCGCCTTTGTACCAGCAAGAAAGTGAGCCATCTAATTAAAGATGTGGAGATTACCGCGATAACCATCCGGGAAAGGGCGGTGGACCGGACCATCCAGGCCCGCAAAGAAGGCTACGGACCGGACCGAATTCTGTTTATGGTATCAACCAGCGAATCCCACCATAGAACCAACTCCGGGCTCTCTTTGGATGAATACTGGAAGATGTGTGAAACATATATTCCAAAAGCCCATGAAGCGGGAATGAAAGTCTGCGGTACGGTGAGCACCATATGGGGATGTCCCATTGAAGGTCCGACGGAGTTGAAAAAAGCCGTTGAATTTACACAGCGATGGCTGGACATCGGGGCTGATGATATTGAACATGCCGATCATGACGGATCTGCACCGCCAAACAAAGTGTATGAGTATTACTCCATGATCCTTGATGCCATCC
Organism: uncultured Nitrospinaceae bacterium; assembly: GCA_964195835.1. GTDB lineage: Bacteria > Desulfobacterota > Desulfobacteria > Desulfobacterales > UBA11574 > UBA11574. Next base: position 14,768 of record CAXMTB010000007.1, read on the forward strand.
CGGACCCGTCAAAACATATTGCCCACTTTCATGTAACCCGGGGCTGGGGTCTAGCCAATGTACTGGCTGCGCTTCAAGCCGGAATCACACATTTCGAATCGACCATAGGTGGAACCGGCGGCCAGCCCGCCAACTTTATGGACGGCGTTCCGGTTCCCGGCACCGGAAAATATTATTATGAGGATCCGGGTATTGTGGGGCTTGTCTCAACCGAAGACATGGTGGTTATGATGGATGAAATGGGTATTGATACCGGTGTTGATGTGGACCGGGTGCTGAACATCGGACGTATGATGGAAAAAATTATTGGCCGGCGACTCCGCTCGGAATGTGTTCATACCGGAAGAATACCTAAGGGGTTGACTGGACGAATATAACCCGAATTTCTCATGAAGAACATCAAAATTAAAAGTTACAAGTGCCTAAAATGAGCTAAAGTGAGCTAAAGTTAAGGAATTTTTAGCCAATTATATTTTAATGACAGCGCGAAAGCGCTTCCTCAACTTTAGGCACTTTAGATCACTTCAAACTTTAGGCACTTTTCCGGTTCATCCGGGATAGGAGCTCAAAATGAAAACTGACAAAAAGACCCCCTACATCAATGTAGATTTTTTTGAAGATCTGACCGGCGATATTTCTGAAGCGACCTGCGAGGGCGTCGAAGAAATCGGCAAACGGATCAAAATGCTCAGAGAACAGAAAGGGCTTTCTATAGAAGAGCTTTCAAACTTGACGGGATTTGACGTAGAATTTCTGTCAAACATCGAAACCAATAAAGTACAACCTCAACTCGGAACGGTGATCAAGCTTTCCAAGGCCCTTGACAGTGCCTTCAGCCGTCTGATTTCAGGAACAGGAGACAAACTCTATTCCATTACTCGAAAGAACGAACAAAAAATCGTCTCCAGATCCACTTCTCAGAAAGGTCAAAAACAGGTTTATATCTACAAAAGCCTGGCCCCGGAAGTAAAGGGACGCCACATGGAAACACTGATCGTTCAGCTTGAGGAAAACCCTGACAAAGAAATTTCCGTACATGACGGCGAAGAGTTTATCTATGTGTTGGATGGTATTGTTGTGCTGAATATCGGAGAGGAAACATTCGACTTGGAACCTGGAGACAGCGCCTACTATCTGTCCACAACGCCGCATCTGGTCGCTTCGAAAAAAGGAAAGGCGACCATTTTAGCGGTGCTTTATGAAGGATAGTTTCCACTTTCTAAACGGATCTTCAATAAGAAATTATTCACCGCTGAGCCGCAGAGAGCGCAGAGCTTTTGTTTTTTTTGCTTTTCGCTGAGACGCCGAAAAGCAAAACGACTCAACCCTTCGGGTAATAAATTGCCCATATTAGCACATCGCAGCTAAAACATTGATGGCTTTTGTCGTTTCCGCAGCATAAGCTGCTTAGTGCTTTTCCATTGCCGTCCCCTCAACGGCAATGGAAAAATTATTATTCTCTGCGTCCTTTGTGCCTCAAGCGAAGCGGGCGGTGAAAACATGCACTCATTTAGCCGCATAAAAAGCTGGGACCTTCAGTTTAGCTGAAAGTTTAATGGAATAATTAATACGTTAAATTGAAAAGAACTGTCAGGAAAGGAGAAATATTGGACCTGAGCAACGTCAACTCGATAGAAGACCTGGATCACGAACACACCGCCAAGCTTGTGCTGGACATGTTCCATCGTATTATCATCCATTATGCCTTATGGTTTAACGAAGTCAAACATCAGATGGGAATGGAAAAGGCTCTGGATATTCTTAATACTGCATCTAAAAGAGGTTATGACATTCAAATGAAACGGCTTTCAAAAGTTCTTGGGTTTGAAATGAAAGACAACATTCCGCTGCCGCTATTAAACATGCCGAAAGAATCACTGACGGCACTTATGGATAGTGTGGCTGCAAACTGGGTGGTCAATGACGGGGTGTGGTTTCAGGCCGTGGAATTTACCAGAGGTATGAACGATGCCAAGCGATGTAATGATTCATGCTGGGCTCAGTTTTCCCCTTTTGAAGCCTGGGCCGTTAAGAATTTTTTGAACCTCCCTGAAAAACCGGGACTCGAGGGTTTAAAAAAGGCCCTCAATTTTCGTGTTCATGCTCGCGTCAACACGCATTCCATTGTCGATGAAGCGTCTGACAGTTTTATCTTTCAAATGAATGAATGCCGGGTTCAATCTGCAAGAAAACGCAAAGGACTTGACGATTATCCATGCAAATCCGGAGGACTTGTGGAACATACGTATTTTGCCAGGTCTATTGATCCAAGAATCCATACCGAATGTATCGGCTGTCCCCCGGATGATCATCCCGATACATGGTACTGCGCATGGCGCTTTAGGATTAATACCTGAATCTTGCATGAAAATTGATGAGAATTTTTATATTCCTTAATTGAAGCGGGTTTAAACAAAATCATAAAATCATACTTTTTACCCCAATGGTAAATCGAACGATGATCTTTTTTTTCTCATCAATTTTCATCCTAAAGGGCGAACCGGAGGCTTATCAGGAGGAAGAGAATGATTGACTTTGAAGAAGATTGACTTTGACCGTGTCAAGTTTCAACGCATCCCTCAAGACAAAGATCGGTCACAAGACATCGAAGAGATTGGCGTCAAGCAGCAACCATGATCAGCAGCATCATATGTTGCGCAAAAATAACAGCATATTAATTATAAAATACTATTTATAGGAGTCCTAATAATGGAAGATCAGAAATGGTTAACGACTTCTGCCGGCGTAAAAATGCCACGGATTATTTACGGCACGGCCTGGAAAAAGGACGGCACTGCAGACCTGGTCGTGAAAGCCATCCAAGCAGGATTTAGGGGGATTGATACCGCTTGCCAACCAAAACACTATAACGAGCCACTGGTAGGAGCAGCGCTTCACAGGCTGAAAAACCATGGTATCGAACGTGAGGCCTTGTTCCTACAAACCAAATTCACCCCACTTTCTGGTCAGGATCCAAGACAAGTGCCATACGATAAGAATTCCCCTATTGAGTTACAGGTCGCCCAATCCTTTGAGGCATCGAAAAAAAACCTACAAACAGAATATGTAGATTCTCTAGTACTTCATTCACCAATGTCACCCCACGCGCTTTTGATGAAGGTATGGAACTCAATGGAAAAAATTCAAAAGACTGGGGGAGCTCGTCAGTTGGGAATCAGCAACTGTTACGATACTGAAGTGATTAGGTCACTCTATGCCGATGCCAACGTAAAGCCAGCGGTTGTACAAAATCGATTTTATCAGGAAACGGGGTATGATGCAGACTTGCGTCACTGGTGCTCTAATCATGGAGTTGTTTATCAGAGTTTTTGGACCCTTACTGCAAATCCTCATATTCTAGCCGGCAATACCGTTCAAACCATTGCTCAGAAATATAAAAAAACTGAAGCGCAAATCTTTTTTCGATATCTCAGTCAATCTGGAATTGTGCCTCTTACCGGAACGTCTTCTGAGCAGCACATGAGGGAAGACCTCAACATCTTTGATTTTGAACTTTCTTCTGAGGATTTAAAGAATGTAAGTCTACTACTAAATTAAGTATAACCAGTCGGTGGAACTCGACGCGGAAATCGCTGGCGATCTTCCGCACGTCTCAACTCTCCGTTTCGCCAGCATATCTTGAAAATACAAAGGGAGCAGATCGTGTTCCCGGAGGAGTTCAAGAACCTGAAGCATCGCTTACAACACCTTCATATCATTTACGTTATTACACACGACAGCGGAGGTAAAAACGAGATCGGCCGACTGGATCAGACCAGGCTCGAAAAGTTGCTAAAAGGGTGGGGCCGAAAATCAAACGTATTTATTTGCGGTCCTTTTGAGATGATGAAAGAAATGACCCGTGCGATTAAAAAAATAGGTTTTTCATCTGCCAGGGTTTACAAAGAAGAATTTAAGCTTTAGATTTTCAGGTGTATAAGGGTTATGAAAATTCATCCGAATCTATTAAAATGCTAATTAAATCAAACAAATCATATATATTGCCCATTTTGCTTACGCTCAATTAGGGTGGAACAAAGCACAAACCAAATTTTTAAAAAGGAGTCATATCATGAAAAAAATCATATATATTGCCCTTTCTCTGCTTTTATTAGGGCAAACTCATGTAATGGCACATGAGTGGAAAACGGATCCATTTCATTCAGGCATTCTGTTTGAAATAAAACATATTTACTCTACCGTCAGGGGTCATTTTTCTGATTTTACCGGAGATGTGCTTTTTGATCCCAACAATCTTGAAAAAAGTAAGTTCGATTTTGTTGTTAAGGTAGACAGCATCAATACCAACAATGAAAAAAGGGATGCCCATCTTCGATCGAATGATTTTTTTGCCGCGAGCAAGTATCCGGTGATGACGTTTAAATCTTCCCGTATCTCTCATGCCGGTGGAAATAAATATGTTCTCGAGGGCAAGATGACCATTAAAGATGTCACCAAGGACATGGTGCTGGAATTTGCCTATTGGGGACAAAAAGAAAATCCTTTTAAAAAGAATGAGATGGTCGCCGGTTTTGACACCCGCTTTAACATTAACCGATTGGACTTTCATGTGGGAGACGGCAAATTCCATAAAATGGGCGTAGTGGGAAAAGATGTTGATATTTTGATTACTTTGGAAGTAGTGAGGAAGAAGTAGTTCCACAGTTTAAATCAGCAAAATAAATTTGCTCGACAATTGAAATACAGGAAATGCATCGATATAAAATAACACATAATGGTCCGATTTCCGGACTTATCCCATACTGTATCGGTCGTGTATGGATGTGGATATTTGGGTGGGATGTTATAGGCCGGGTTCCCCATGGTGAAAAATTTATCCTTATAGGTGCACCCCATACCAGTAACTGGGATTTTCCTTTTACGCTGGCCACATTATACACATTTCGCTTAAAAATCTCTTGGATGGGAAAAGATACCCTGTTCAAAAAGCCTTTTGGAAAAATCATGAGATGGTTAGGGGGAATCCCTATTGATCGAAGCAGCGAGCACGGTGTGGTTGATCAGATCGTCAGCCAATTCCGTGAATCCCGGAAACTTGTCGTTACCATAGCTCCTTCAGGAACACGAAAAAAAAAAAATTATTGGAAATCCGGTTTTTACTGGATTGCATATAATGCACAAGTTCCCATACTCTGTGGATATTTAGACTACAGTCGAAAAAGGGCATGCCTTGGTCTTTCTTTTGTACCTACCGGTGATTTTAAAAAGGACATGGACCGTATTCGCGGGTTCTTCGTAGATGTCCGGGGAAAAAACCCCGAGCTGGCAACACGAATACGGCTGCTTGATGAAACCTATTGACAACAGAAAAATGCATACCAAAGAACTGCTTTGCATAGGACACAGAGGCGCAATGGGGCATGCGCCGGAGAACACGCTTTCATCCATTCGTAAGGCGCTGGAGTTGGGTACACCTTGCATGGAAATGGATGTCTACAGCGTTGACGAACACCTCGTTGTTTTTCATGATAGCCGACTCGAACGCACAACCAACGGCACGGGGTACTTGCTCGATCAAAAGTTCAACGACCTGCGAACCCTGGACGCCGGTAACGGCGAAAAGATTCCGACCCTGAAGGAGGCATTTGAAGCGATTAATTTGAAAGCGGGGGTGAATATCGAGTTGAAAGGCCCCGATACCGCCGGCCCGGTAGCTGAGTTTATCGCCAAGATGCGGGATACAGGTTGGAATGATGATCTTTTTTTGGTATCGTCGTTTAATCATCGGGAACTGTCGCTGGTGCGCCGGATCGATCCGAGAATAAAACTCGGCGCGATGATTGTCGGCCTTCCCGTAGATGATGCGGCATTTGCCGAATCCCTGGGTGCCTATTCGGTTCATCTTTCCCTTGAATTTATCGACCGCAGATTTGTAAAAGATGCCCACGCTCGGGGTCTTCGCGTATTTGTGTTTACAGTCGATCACCCAGAGGATATAGAGAAGATGAGAGAACTCGGTGTCGACGGCGTTTTCACCAACTATCCGGAGAGAGTGCTTAAAAACAACACGGTCACAGACGCCGTTGGATGGCCCTGACCGCCGTTCACCCGGCAACACATTCAATAATAGTCTATTATTTTTAAATATTTCAAGATTGTCTGTACAAGATTCAGGCGATATCCGGGAACCGAAAAACAAAGAGGCTAATCGTGAATCGCGAAGAAATGCTGGGCAGGATATCGGATCGAACCGACCCGTGGGATATGCTGATTATCGGCGGCGGCGCAACCGGTGTGGGCATTGCGGTGGACGCCGCTTCGCGGGGATATGACGTTCTGCTCCTGGAACAAAACGATTTTGGAAAGGGAACATCCTCCAGAAGTACAAAGCTCATTCACGGAGGCGTTCGTTATCTCCAGCAAGGGAACGTCTCTCTGGTCATGGAGTCGCTGAGAGAACGCGGTATCCTGCGGAATAATGCACCCCATCTGGTACACGACCTGGCTTTTATCGTTCCCAACTACGATTGGTGGGAAGCGCCTTTTTACGGCATAGGGCTCAAGGTTTACGACATCCTGGCAGGCCGCTACGATTTCGGGCCTTCTAAAATTCTCACAAAAGACGAAACGCTGGAACGAATTCCCACGATTAAACGCGACGGCTTGCGTGGCGGAATCATATACTACGACGGTCAGTTTGACGATGCCCGACTCCTCATCAACCTTGCCCGCACCGCATCGCATCAGGGCGCCGCTCTGTTGAACTACGCCCCCGTTGTCTCGCTGACCAGGGGCGGCGACGGCTTCATAAACGGCGTGATTTTTGAGGATCTTGAGGCCGGCACGGAGCATAAAGCGAAAGCAAGGGCGGTCATTAACGCAACCGGTCCATTCGCTGATCATATCTGCCGGATGGATGATCCGAACGCATTGCCGTTGATCTCACCCAGCCAGGGCATTCATCTTGTCTTCGATAAGTCTTTCCTGCCCGGCGGATCCGCCATAATGGTGCCGCATACCAAAGACGGCCGAGTGATGTTTGCCATTCCCTATCTGGGGGTCACGCTGGTGGGCACGACCGATACCCCCATCTCCGAAATCGAACTTGAACCTCGTCCCATGCCGGAGGAAATCGATTTCATCCTGGAAACCGCGGGAGAATACCTCGAGAAGGACCCCTCCCGGGAAGACATTTTGAGCGTATTTACGGGTATACGTCCGCTCGTCAAAACCGGCGACGAACAAAACACCGCCGCTTTGTCCAGGGACCATATCATCCATATCTCCAATTCGGGACTGCTCACCATCGCGGGCGGTAAATGGACCACCTATCGTCTTATGGCGAAAATCTGCGTCAATTATGCGCTCTCCCTTGCAGGCCTCGAATCGAAACCCTGCGCTACCAAACAGCTCAATATTCACGGTTTTCACAAGACACCGGAAAAATTCGGAGAGCTCGCACTTTACGGGTCCGATGCGCCGTCCATTCAAGATCTCATGCGTGCGGATCCAACCCGCAAGGAACGACTGCATCCTGCGCTGCCGGCCCGAGTCGGAGAGGTCATCTGGGCCGTCCGATTCGAAGCGGCGCGTACCGTTGACGATGTCCTGGCCCGCCGGACCCGCAGTCTTTTGCTGAATGCCCGTGCCGCAAGTGAAACAGCACCCAAAGTCGCTTCGATCATGGCCAAGGAACTGGGACACGATCACAAATGGGAAAAAGAACAAACAGAATCTTTTCGCAAAATCAGCAAGCTTTATCTGCCGGAATAGCAAAAATATTGCTCTCGAAATAATCTTTTGTTCTGTTTGGGTCTTGTTCGGACAGGATATGTTTTACCCTAATTGATCGTAAACAAAAAAGGTGAACAGATGAAAAAAATATTTGACGGTAAAAAACCGACGAAATTGGGCACCGAAAAGAACCCCGCTGTCGTCCATGTCAAAACAAAAACGAGAATGAAAGAAGTTGCCAAGATCTTTGAACAAAACAATTGGGAATATAAAATAGAAATAGTGCCTGACAAGCCGGAGGATATTGCCGATTTAGAAATTTTGCTGAATCGGCCGGAACCCAAGGAAGCCGAAAAAAAAATCGGACGCAACGAGCCCTGTTCCTGTGGAAGCGGAAATAAGTATAAAAAATGCTGCGGTAGATAAGCAATTTTTCCTCGGCAATCCAGCCGGATTTTATTACATGTTGTGGGGTTGATGGGGTTAGCTGTTTTACATATCAGACCGGTGCTTATTTTCTCGATCACTTATGTCATCTATTTTGAATACGGATAAGTGCTTATGGTAAATATCGGCCTGTTTTTTTAACGTCTCAAGGGCATTTTGATATTCGGTTGGCGCCATTTCACCCGCTGTTACATCTTCCAACGTTGCTATTAAGAGGTCATGATCTTTTTTAATGGACATGATATTTTCGGATAGCGCATCGATCATGTCGTTAACCTGAGCGGCTTCATTTTTAAGAAAATCATAACGCCGCAAATAAATTTTCCGTGTCAGGTCACCCTGGGAGATTTTTTTAAACGTATTTGAAAAGTTGACCAATGGGCCGCAGAATTTATGATTGATTATTATCTGATATATCAAACTAATCAGGAGCACGGCAATGAGCGCTAAGGATAACCGGTCCAGTAAAACAACAAAAAACTTTGCCGAATAATGTTGAGCATACATATCGTCGATCTTAAATATTTCGTGATAAAATGGAAATAACACCACCCCAAAGATTGTAATAAAAACCAACAACATAAGCATCAGGTTGGCGAGCATCATTTTGAAGTGAATTTTATTGGCAATTAAATAGTTTTTCAACTTTCGCCGATTAGCTGTTCGTTTCATTTTGCCCTGCTTTCTCATTTTGATCTGTTTCTGAATTTTCTTCTAAAGCAGCACCCTTTTTTTTGCGCCACTCGATATGTTCTTGGTGCTTTAATTGAATTGACCCTCCATTTTTAGGATGATAATAAAAGGATTGGGTAAATTTTAATCCATCTGTATTTTTGTAGTTAATGGTATATAGAATATTATTCCCTTCAAGACTTTTCTCCATACTTGAAATAAGGTAGATATCTATTTTGTCTCCTCCAAGCCCATAGGTAAGCCTTTCTTTTGTTATTTCAAAAAACCGATCCTGATATCTGGGCTCAGAGGTTGTCCATTTCCCGATCAAATCTTCGGGAAAATCCATGTTCTTTCCAGGGTAGAACACGAATATTGAAGCGGCAATTGAGATTAAAGCCACAATTACAATCCATTTAAGTTTCATTTTTCTTCCATTTTTTTTGTGATGTTATGCTGCTCTTGTTTTTTCTTGTCTCATGATCGCCAAAAAGGCTTCTACAACATCCGGGTCGAACTGACGGCCCGCTTCTTCGGTTATTAAATCAATGACACGCTCAACAGCCCATCCTTCCCGATAAGGACGATCCGATTTTAACGCATCAAAAACATCTGCCACAGCAAGGATCCTGGCCCCCATGTCTATTTCATTGCCGGAAAGGCCGCCGGGATATCCTTTCCCATCGTATCGTTCATGATGCTGTAAAACCATGGGGAGGATATCCTTATACGACGCAATCGGTTCAAGAATTCGCGCGCCGATAGAAGGATGCTTTTTAATCATACCGTACTCCTCGTCGTCGAGTGCCCCGGGTTTATCGAGAATGGCCACGGAAACGCCGAGTTTTCCGATATCATGAAGCAGGGCGCCGCGATGCAAGTCATCCAACTTTTTGGGTGAAAGCGCTAACACAGAACCAATATTCAAAGCCATTTTCGTGACACGCGTCGAGTGACCGGCGGTCCATGATGACTTGGCATCGACCGTACGTGCAAGTGCGCTTAATGTGCCCCAGCTAAGCTGCTCCATCTCTTCGATAAGAGTTGCATTTGAAAAGGCAACAGCCATCTGATCCGCCATCTGGCGGATTTGGATAATGTCATCGGCGTTATAGACTTTGGTTTGGGATCTTCCTACGGTTATCACTGCTTTCAGCTTTTCTTTCAGAAAAATGGGAAGGATTAGAAACGATTTGATCCCTTGTCCGACAAGGGTCGAAAGAAATGAGAGTCGATTTTCGTCCGCGTCAATGATCAAATATTCCGGATGGGCATGGAACGTTTCAAGATCGTAGGGTCTGAACTCGATGGATGTTTCGAATGATTCCTTTCTCTGACCGTAGGTGTTGGAATATACTCGGGCAGTATTCCCCTGCTCGGAATCTATCAGGCATATGGCGATACTGTCACAGACAAACCAATCGTATATGCGATGGATGATGGTTTTAACGATGATTCTGGCATCCAGTGAAGACAGAATGGCGCGATCGATTTCTGCCATGGTATTCAGGGTTTTGAATTGGCTGTTCAACTGATTGGCCATTTCATTAAAATCCATGGCTAACTCTTCGAATTCATCGCCGCTGGTCACGTTCACCCGGCAGTCAAAGTTTTTCATGGCAATCCGGCGCGTTCCTTTTTTCAGCAACTCGAGCGGGACTAGACTTTTTCGGATAGAGTAAATGCTTAAAAGCAATACCGCCCACAAGGCTATCAGAACAACCGCGGGAAAAATCGTTTTAAAATCAGACATGGGAGCGAAGACATCGGCTTTTGATTGACTGAGTATCACAGTCCATGCATCAACCAAAAACTGACGATTCATAAAAATTCTGCGGTAACTTGCCAGGTGTTTTTTGTTTTCAAGGACCAATTCGAACTGACCTGAGACGCTATCTTTAAGCCAAAGATCAGCCTTCTTTGGAAATGGAGCTTCATTGGAAAGCGAGCTAAAAATTATATTTTCCGATTCGTCTAAAACACAAAGTTCCGTATCCGGCGGCAATGTATTCCCCTGGTCAATTCCCCACAGGTAGGAAGGGTTAATTTCTCCAATTAAATACCCTGCATTCAGATCCCTTGGATTCACCAGCCTAACCATCATTATTCCTGGAAAAGATCCCGAACGATTCACCATGAAGATGGCTGTATTTCCGGCATTGATGTGCTTCATTTCTATTACATTTGGTTTTTTGAGATTGTTCATTTCTTTGTAAATAGGAACATACCCGTTTGCAGTGTTAAAAAAAGCGGCAGCCTTGAAACGGCTTGCCAGTCGTTTGTTAAAAACAACCAAAGGGATTTGGCCGGGACCATTTAAAGACGCTTTGATAGAAGAAGCGATAAACTGCAATTCGGTTTCTAAAAATGTCAACCGTTCGTAGACGGAATAAGCATACCCTGTGACCGATTGTTTAAGAAGTTTAAAGCTCTGCTCTTTGAGCTGTTTGGCCACGCGAATGTACGAAATTATTGAAAGACACAAAATAGGGACAAGTGCACAGGAGACAAACAACACAAAGATTCGGCGGGCGATCTTGCTGCTGAAAGTTTTGGTAGTAAGCTTCATTTGGATAGACCTATGTTAAAGTTCTGAAACCAGGCCAACATACCGACCCTCGTATGCCCGAACAACATCGTCCTTAGAAACAGGGACCTTAAAAGATTTATTAGTCGCCCCATCTTTTGCCATGCTGTAAAGATCATAATCTGTATTTACCGGGGCATCCATCATGTTTCTTCGCGCAGCAGTCATTACTGGCCCTACAGGGAAGATACCGCCAATTCTTAAGTACCGATAAGGATTTCTCCAGGGGTCATTTGTCGGAATATTGGGTACAATGCTGAGGTTGTTAGGGAGTTGAGGATTATCAACAAGAAAAAGAGATATCTGTTTTTCTATCAACCGGATATCTGTGATGGCCACCACGATTTCAGCATTATTTTTATATTTCAGATAATTCGGCACAGCAATGGCAGATAGGGTGCCAATAATCCCAATTACAATTAATAATTCAATAAGCGTAAAGCCTCTATTGCAACCGTTTCTATTAAAACGCTTTGAACATGCGAAATCGTTTACGCTATTCCCGCAGTCCAAAGACGGATTTTTCATTGGATCATTCATATGCAATAAAAATCAAATAGTTAAGCGCATCATGGCTCAAACAATACCAAGCACTGTTGGTTTGAATCTATATTTACAAATATATCGGCAGGTTTTAACGATAAGTTAAGTATTACTAATGAATTAAATCTTTGGTGGGTATTCAACTTGATAAGAATGCGAATGGGCTAAAAGCATATCTTGTATGTAAAGGAAAAAATGATGAAATATGTGGGATTTATTTGCCGAAATTAGGGGTAAATTGAACAGCCAGCTCGATAAAGCAACGCCGGATATTTTGAAGCGCTATCGATCTTTACCGGATATTCCTTTGTCTCGACGATACAGTCGGGCAATGGTATCCGGTAATATACCCATGAAATACGATAGGACGACCAGTTGATTGATCAGTGTGGTTTTCAGAATACCGTGATTCAGCCATCGACGCGGGGATGTGATCACCGGCTGATGCAATGTCATCACATCTCCTTTTTTTCGCAATCGCCGGATCAATTCAAAATCTTCCATAATCGGGATATCCGGGAATCCGCCCATTTGATGAAACACTCTGGATGACATAAAAATGGCCTGATCTCCATAGGGCATCTTAAAGCATCGTGAACGCCAGTTTGCAATGCGTTCGATGACCCTGAGGGATGGAACAGGGGAATTGATACGAAGCTCGAACGCACCGGCAGCGACACCCGGCTGCATAAGAGCACCAAGGACGTGCCGCTTAAAATTTTCAGGCAGCAGCGTATCTGCATGGAGAAAAAGAAGTATATCGTTAGATGCTGCATCAGCCCCCTGGTTCATCTGGCGAGATCGGGGGGGTGAACCCTGAATGATTTTTGCGCCCAGCGTTTTTGCAATGGAAACCGTATTGTCTATACTTCCGCCGTCTACGACAATAATTTCTGTGTTATTTCCATGACCGGTGTTTGTTATGGTGTCGGCAATGTTATGGGCTTCGTTTAAGGCCGGTATGATCACCGAAATGCTCATGGGTGTAACATCACCATGTCCCAAAACCTGAGAGCGTTCCAAGATAAAAATGTCTTCGGGCCGGTCCACGTCATCCATCTCTTTTAGCAAAGAATAGTTAAGTCCGAGTTGCTTTGAAATATTTAAGGTTTTTTTCAAAACATCATGTTCTCCCCATTTTATTCCGGCAAACAGATCACCGACAGCCGGTGAAAAGGCATTTTTTTGCAACCCGATCAAATAATAGCCGCCGTCTTTGGCCGGACCCAGCACTATCTTTTTTTGTTTCAGAGCGGCAAATGCTTTTGTTATATCCACAGCGGTTAAACCCGGGATATCCGTGCCGATAATGACCGCAGCGGCTGCCCCGGATTTAAAGGCATCCTCAAAAGCCCGTTGCATACGATATCCAAGATCGCCGTCTCCCTGCAAAACATACTCGAATTCGGATCCAAGCCATTGCTTCATCAATTCTTCATTGCCGCCATCATAACGGATCTCTATGGTTAAATCGCCTGAGGCTGTCAGCCCCATCATCCGTGACAGGGTGTGTTCCGTCATTTTTCGCTGAAGATTTGCAGCACCCTTGGCTCCGAGAATTGGAATCAGTCTGGTTTTGGTGGTTCCTGTTTCCGGATAACGGGTGAAGATGATTAGACGTTCTTTAGATATCAAGGGCATGTTATCATCATTAAATTAGGTTGGATTATTAATTTTTTTTCACTCGATAGTTGATTATCGGTTACTCTTCAAGCGTTATATCAGAACAGCAGGGAAGCAGCCTCTTGATCCAGGAGCCACGTCAATGTGCCCTTTAAGGGTCTGATGTTTTTGGCCGGCAGATCGACGGTGTTGTCTTCCAACAGAGTTTGAACGATCGGTGCTTTATCCTTTCCGGAAACCAGAAACAAGATGTGCCTGGCGCTGTTCAAAACCAAATACGTGAACGTTAAACGGAAGACCTTCGGGTTCCCACCTTTAACGCTGATGACCCATGATTGTGCCGGATAAGTAAAAGGTTGCTCCGGGAATAATGATGCAGTATGTCCGTCTTTGCCGATACCAAGAATAATGAGGTCAAACACCGGATCATCGCTGCCAATACCTTGAAAGAAGGTCTTGAGTGTCATCTGGTAAAGTCCGGCCCCGTCTTCCGGAGATGTCGTTACAGGCATGGGGTATATTTGATCGAAGGGTATCGGAATTTTTTCCAATAAATCCTTTCGAGCAGTACCGAAGTTGCTGTCCGGATGATCAAAGTCCACCATTCGCTCGTCCACCCAAAAAATATGTGTGTTTTGCCAAAAGAGATCCGAAAGATACGGGTCCTGAGACAAGCGCCCGTTCATGGCTCTGGGCGTAGACCCTCCGGAAACGGCAACGACAAACCGACCTCGATCTGAAATACTTTTCTTTGCGATTTCGCAAAACATTTCAGCCCCCATTTCGGCCAGTCGATTCGAATCCGGCACAATGATCCGCTTTATATTATCCGACATTTTGCAATCTTTGTTTTGTAGGTGTTCAGGGGGTGTGCTTCCCCGCGTAACGATATTTTATTTTTCGCCCTTTATCCTTTTGATGATTTTGGGAATGAAAAATGAAAAGATAAAAAGCCCTATTGAAAAGAAAACCTTAAAGGATATCAGCTCTCCCCAGTTTCCCGAAGCCCACACATCTTTTAGCGTTCCAATGAAAAAGGTGAAGATAAATGTCCCAACAATGATGCCCAATCCGGTTCCGGCGATATAGTCCCAGAATCGAACCTTGGTCAGTCCCATGCCGAAATTCATGGGCGTAAACGGAAAATAAACCAGCCGAAGATATAAAACCGTCGCAAATCCGTTACGCTCGATAGCATCATCATATTTTTTCAGTTTATCACCGATCAGTGAGGCGGCAAAGTCTCTTCCCAGGGTCCTCCCAATAAAAAAGGCGCCGCCGGCACCCATCATGGCACCGATCCATACATATAAAAATCCCCAGTAGGCCCCGAATATGGCGGCCCCTAAACCGGTCAGCAAGGTGCCTGGCACAAACAGACAAACACCTACGGTATAGATCATCATATATACCACCGGCGCCCATAGACCGGCGCCTTCAAGAAAACCGCCCAGGGCGTCGGCCGTAAGATAATTTTTGACCGGTGTAAAACGAATTAAGAAAATGGCACCGATTATAAAGGCCAAGAAAACAATGGCCTTAAATATTGATTTCGATGTTTTTTTTGTGGGTTGTTCCAATGTTTCTTCCATTATCTTGTTCCTTTAATTATAACCCAGGTCCCCAACTCCCGGATTCATAAAATTGAAGCATTTCTGCTCGGTCGCAAAATGTTTCGCATTCATTCAAAATCGGCGTCAAGAAGGACCAGCAATGCTCGATACCGTCTTGTCTCAAGAAAAGCATCTGATCCCCCAGCATGCAATCAATGAGCACTTTTTCATAGGCATCCAGAACAGGCCCGGTATAATTTTGATGATACAAAAAATCCATGGTGACGGACCGCAGGCATACCCGTGCACCCGGATTCTTTGTCTGAAACAAAAGGGTGACTTTCTCATCCGGGTAAATACCGAGTGTGAGACGGTTGGCATCAATGGTCTCCCCCAGGGTTTTCCGAAACATGGTATGAGGCACCTCTTTAAACCCAATGACGATCTGTGTTATCTTCTCGGCCAAACGCTTGCCGGATACCAGATAAAAAGGAACACCCTGCCATCGCCAGTTGTCGATAAAAATTTTCATTTTGGCATAGGTCGGCGTCAGAGAATCAGGATTTATACCCGGTTCTTCTCGATACGCCGGAGCCGGATTTTCATCAATTTCACCCCGGCCATATTGACCGAGTAGAATGTGTTCCCGGAGCTTTTCAATTGGAAAAGGCCTAAGAGAACGAAAAACTTTTAGCTTCTCATCTCTGACACGGTCCGGTTCAAATTGTGACGGCGATTCCATGGCGGTAAGGGCCAGCAGTTGCATCATATGGTTTTGAAACATGTCTCTAATAACACCCGCCTGTTCATAATAGCCCGCCCGATGTTCCACACCTAAAGTCTCTGAAGCAAGAATGTTGACATGATCAATATATCTTCTGTTCCAGATGGGCTCAAAAATGGCATTGGCAAAACGAAACATCAGTATGTTCTGGACCGTCTCTTTTGCCAGGTAATGGTCTATCCGGAACACCTGGTGTTCTCTAAAATACCTGCCGATACTCTGATTCAGTTCCACGGCGGTTTTCAGATCACGGCCAAAAGGTTTTTCAATCACTACCCGTGACCAGCCGTTATTGTTTTTTCTTTCATTGCCCAGATCTGCCTGTCCCAACATGTGAATGACCGGCTGATAAAGGGTCGGCGGCAGGGCCAGATAAAAGATTCTGTTTCCTCGAGTGCCGTGTTTCTGATCCAAATCTTTCAAAAATTCAGAAAGATTTAAAAAAGAAGATACTTTATCATAATCGACATACCGGTATTTCAAGGCATCGGCAAAAGCAGGCCATTTGGCATGGTTTAGAATGTTGATGGCACCCAAAGCATTTTTCATCCGGTCTTTGAATTGCAATTCGCTCATGTTTGTCCGGCCGCACCCGACAATCTGAAATGGATCGGGCATCCCATCATTTACGTACAGATTGAAAAGGGCTGGAACCAGTTTTCTGGCGGTCAAATCACCTGTGGCTCCGAAAATAACGATGGTGCAGGGTTCGCCAGGTTCAACCCCTATGCAGTCCTCGGGGTCAAGTCCCAGGTCCGGCGCCTTTGCTTTGATGGTTATGCTTTGAGAACCGTAATTATTTTTATCATGATGATTCATGGTATTCACTCTTTTCACTACTTAAAACGATCGTAACACATTAGCTTTTTGAAAACAGATCGTTTGTAAGTTTAGTCCTTTGAAACAAATCGATTTCAAAGGAACTTCAGGTATGATTAAATTTTTGACTGGAAGCTGTCTAAGTGGATTAGGGATCGTTTTGAAAGAACCATAGGTGATTTAACTTTATGGATGAAATTCCCTGTTAAAACCTAAGATATTTATGAATAGCCCGGGCAGGTTCTTTCATTACGAGCCCTTATTCAAGAGTTCTTTCAGCAAAAATTTAATTATACCTGAAGCGGTAATCTTTTCAAAAGACTAACGTGTTACGAATTATTTTTAAAAAAGATTTTTGTCAATTCTTTCTCAGGAAGAATCTTTTCCTCTCTAACAATTTCGATGACGGTTTTGCCTGTTTCATGGGCCTTGTTTGCAATGGCGGCTGCCTTGTCGTATCCGACATGGGGCACCAGATAGGTTGCCATGGCCAGGCTTTTTTCGATGTTGGCGGCACATTTTTGTCGATTGGCGCGAATCCCGATGATGCATTTTTCAGCTAAAAGCTTGGTTCCGGAAGAAAGAAGGTCTATGGATTGCAGAAGGTTATAGGTAATCACCGGCAGCATCACATTTAATTCAAAATTGCCCGCCTGTCCGCTTATCGTAATTGTGGTGTCGTTTCCCACGACCTGAGCGCAGACCTGAATGACAGCTTCCGGAATAACCGGATTAATCTTTCCGGGCATAATAGAAGACCCGGGCTGAAGAGAAGGAATCGATATTTCACCCAGCCCGCACCTGGGACCGGATGCAAGCCATCGGATGTCATTGCAAATTTTAACCAGACTACCGGCGATGGTTTTTAAGGCGCCGCTGGTTTCGACTGCCGCGTCCTGTGCGCCTTGGGCTTCAAAATGGTTTTCTGCTTCTCTAAAGTTGAATTTTAAATGTTTCGAGATCAGGAGGATAACTTTTTTTGCAAAATCAGGATGGGTATTCAGGCCGTTTCCAACAGCGGTTCCGCCCAAGGCAAGTTCTGAGAGATGGTTTTGGGCGGTCTCGATTCTTTTTATGGCAAGCGCTATTTGTCTTTCATATCCTGAAAACGCCTGTCCCAAAAATATGGGTACGGCATCCTGTAGATGGGTTCTTCCGATTTTTTTTACATCTTTAAATTCAACGGCTTTATCTGAAAGGCTTCTCTTGAGACTGACCAATGAAGGAATAAGACTCTTTTTAATAAGGGTTAATGCAGAGATATGGATGGCAGAAGGGATGACGTCATTGCTTGATTGTCCGAGATTGACATGATCATTGGGATGAACCGGAAATTTCCCTCCTTTTTCCCCTGTAACAATTTCGTTTGCCCTAGATGCAATGACCTCGTTCACGTTCATGTTCGTTGACGTGCCTGATCCAGTTTGAAATACATCCACCACAAATTGGTCTTCCAATTTTCCTTGCATAATTTCCTTGGCAGATGTGACAATGGGTTCTGATACCTTTTTGTCAAGAAAGCCCAGTTCATGGTTCACCATTGCAGCACATTGTTTTATGAGAGCAAGGGAATAAATAAATGAAGGGTGAAATCTAAGACCGCTGACAGGAAAATTGTTAACCGCCCTCTGGGTACTTGCTCCAAAATACGCATCTGCCGGAACTTCTATGGTTCCCAATGAATCTTTTTCTTTTCGGTATTTCATAATAAACTCGCTTACGTTAGATTAAGGCCATACCTTCACCCGGATAAATGCTACGATCCTCTATCGGTGTTGCCTTTTTGACTTCCGGCCAATGGCCGGCTTGAGGATCGACGCCTTCTTCGGCAATTGCCGTTGGATTTTTGTCTTTCATCTTGGGAGACTTTCGTATGTCTAAACCGGCAATCGGTGCGCTGAACTCAATGGGAATATTGTTCGGATCAAAGGAATAGATGGAATGGATAAACCCATGATCGATAACTTCCGAAACCCAAAATCCGGCGGTTTCAAGTTTGTCTTTAAGTTCCCATAGGTCTTTATCACTTTCAACACCCAAAGAAACATGGTCAAATACAAAGGGACCTCTGACCGGTACGCCATGATCTTTTTCGTGCATTTTTTCGACGTCAGGCCACTCAAAAAAGGCAATCATGTCGTACTCGGAAAGTTCAAAAAAATAATGTCTGTATTTTGGCCCGCCGAGTCCGGCCACAAGACGCAGTCCCAACAAGTCCCGCCAGAATCGAATGGTGGTATCCATATCTCGGGTGGCCATTGCCAGATGATTAATCCCGGTGTATTTTGCCATCGTACTGTCCTTTTAAAAAAAAATGTTCATTCCGCTCTCCGAGACGTAGGCTCTCCGAGCCGGAGGCTGATAAAAGGTTATAATAAAAACCCACCGACCCCCTAAACATAGAATACAATAACTGTGCCATCCTGGGGAACAAAACTTGTGAAATGTTTGGCATGAGCATTGCATTTAAATTAACATAAATTTGGTATGCAAGTTATTTCCTGGGTCGTTTGTAGATCATCATAGTCTTTAACTCATCAAAAAACGAACTGTTTCTGTAACATATCGTATTAACCTTTTTATAAACCCATTCATAGGAGGTGCAACATGTCGTCCAAACGGTATAAAATTGAAACATCCTGTCCTCAGTGCGGATGCAGTGCTGTTACACACCTGTCTACCGAAGCAATCAAAGAAAGATACGGAGATGTAACAAATGTTGAAATGGATTGTGGCGAATGCAAAATCAAGTATGAGACTGATATGAAAACTGCATGCCCTGAATGGGATAAGGAATGCAGGTTAAAAGAATAATTCAAGATATCGAAAGGCATGAAAAAATGGTTTATGACTTTACCGCAGACGACGTGTTTGAGATGGCCGAACAACTTGAAAGAAATGGTTCCTGAAAAGTATGGGAAGGATAAACTTGAAAAGATTATCAAAGAAGAGATGGGCCACATAAAAATACTCAGCAAAGAACTGGTTGCCCTGAAGAATCAATAAGAATCTTGTTTCATAATACAAATGTGTGTCAACATTTAATGTGAGACAGTTTTTAGGCTTTTCAAATGCTTTCAATACAGTTTCTGTTACATGTTTTTGTCGGCTTTTCAGAATTTTATGATCTTTTGACCGGTTTTGCGCAGCCTTAAAATCGGTGATAAATAACATTTAATTAAAACAAATTTTGGTTTGCAGTAATGATTAAAACAATACATGTATATTCAAGATATTATGATATATATCGATTGGTTATTCTGCCTGGAACGAAACTTGTTACTTTTAAAATACATTAAGGAATTATTATGAAAAAAACATCTATCGTTAGTTGGGTTTCAATTTTTTTGTTATTGTCCATAGGTCTGCTTTCCGCGGGAATTGCCCCCCCGGAAGAAGGGGGTGTGCTGCCTGAAATAACGCTGCCTGCACCTGAGGTGCCAACGCACCAAAACTATCTCGGCATTACCAAAAATAAAAAAACATTTCGCATTCCTGAGATAAAAGCAGAGGTTGTCTTAATAGAAATCTTTAGCATGTACTGTCCATACTGCCAGAAAGATGCACCGGTGGTCAATGAATTGTACAATAAGATTGCACAAGATGAAAAACTGAAAAACAAAATAAAGCTGATCGGTATTGGTGCCGGCAACTCTCCTTTTGAGGTTGATTTTTTCCAAAAGACTTATGGTGTTAATTTCCCACTTTTTCCGGATGCCGAATTTTCCATCCACAAAATGCTTGGAGAGGTGAGAACGCCATATTTTATCGGCGTTAAAATAAAAAAAGATGGAACCTACAGCATTTTTTATTCCAAACGCGGTGCAATAGAAAATGCATCAAAATTCTTAAACTTAATTCTTTCTAAAGCCGGATATTAAAGAGGAGGTGTTAACGGTGAAAAAATACTCTAAGATATTTTTTGCGATTTTCGTCCTTTTTTTTGTGAGCAGTTCTGCATTTGGACTGTCAGATGCGTTCAAAAAAAATGTTTATGATCCCGGTCAGTTAAAGCCGATAGACAGCAAACTAATAGTCAAGGTCGGAGAAAAGGCACCTGATTTTACTCTTCCTTCTTTATCTGGAGAAAAAATCTCTTTGAGTCAATTTGAAGGAAAAAAAAATGTTGTCATTTCCTTTGTGCCGGCTGCCTGGACGCCGGTGTGTTCGGATCAATGGCCGGGCTATAATCTTGCGAAGGTTATTTTTGAAAAAAACGGTGCGGTACTTTTGGGGATTACGGTAGACAACATTCCGACCCTTTATGCCTGGACCAATCAGATGGGGAATCTATGGTTTCCGGTTCTTTCCGATTTTTGGCCCCATGGTAAAGTTTCGGGGATGTTCGGTGTACTTCGCTCGGATGGTGTCGCTGAGAGGGCGTTGTTTATCATAGATAAGAAAGGTGTCTTAAGGTACGCACATGTATCCGACATTAACAAGCGGCCCGACTTAAAAGACCTGGCCACAGAGCTGGAAAAACTGAACAAAAATTGATTAAAATCTTGATGGCTTATGGAGATCCTGAAACGTGAAACGCTGCAATCATAATATTAAAAAAACATTGAATCTTGTAGATGAAATGATTAGAGTCGCAGATAAGGGAGACATTGAGCGAGAAGATAATGGATGTGGCATTCTTTACGGTGTATTGCGTGATTCGGCCTATAAAGTGAAAAAACTGGCGGAACAGGAAAAAGAAAAACACATAGAAAAAGGGTGGTGGATTGAAGAGTCCGACAGCTAAAAAACGGTTAAAGGTGTGTTGTATCACGGGTGGTATTTAGTTTTTTTAAAAATGATCAACAAACACATAAATGGAGGCGTTTAATATGACGTTAAAGGGGACCCAAACGGAAAAAAATCTTTTAATTGCATTTGCCGGGGAGTCGCAGGCAAGAAACCGGTACACCTATTTTGCCAGCAAGGCCAAAAAGGAAGGTTATGTACAAATATCTGATATATTCACAGAAACAGCCAACCAAGAGAAGGAGCATGCCAAGCGGCTTTTTAAATTTTTAGAGGGTGGAGAGGTTGAAGTTGCTGCGGCATTTCCCGCCGGAGTTATCGGAAATACTTCAGAAAATCTAAAGGCTTCTGCCGAAGGAGAACACCATGAGCACACCGAGATGTATCCTGCTTTCGCCGAAGTTGCCCGCGAGGAAGGGTTTGAAGCCATTGCCGCTGTATTTGATGCCATTGCGGTAGCTGAAAAACAGCATGAAAAACGGTATGTTGATCTTGCTGTCAATATAGATACCGGAAAGGTGTTTAAAAAAGACGAAACTGTAACTTGGCGATGCCGCAACTGCGGTTACCTTCATGAAGGTAAACAGGCCCCGGAAGAATGTCCGGCATGTGAACATCCCCAGGCCCACTTTGAATTACTTGGGGAAAACTGGTAGTGCTGGTTTAACCGGTTGAGCTCGTAGGCCCGTTAACCGGCAACCCTTATTCGGAAAAGGATGTGATGAGATTTAATGTCTCTGATTTTAACTGTCATTAAAAACAATCGAAATATTTTATTTTAAAAGGAGGAAAGAGAAATGGCGGAAAAACTTGAGGTCTATAAATGTGAAATTTGTGGAAATATCGTAGAGGTTCTCCATGGTGGTGCAGGGGAACTGGTGTGTTGCGGGCAGCCCATGGTTCGGATGGTTGAGAATACGGTTGATGCAGCCAAAGAGAAACATGTGCCGGTGGTTGAAAAAGTTTCGGGCGGTATTAAAGTTAAAGTCGGCGCTGTCCCACATCCTATGGAAGAAAAACATTATATTGAATGGGTTGAAATTATTGCAGACGGCAAGGCTTACAGACAATTTCTCAATCCCGGGGAGACACCGGAGGCAACATTTGATGTTAAAACTGATCAAGTTACAGCACGTGAATACTGCAACATCCATGGTTTGTGGAAAGGATAATATCGAATCAGAATAAAGAGCACGATATTTACCTGAAAAGGAGGTGATTTTATGCCTAGCTGGAGGTGTTCAAAGTGCGGATATGCACTCGAGGCCGATGCCCCACCGGATCAATGTCCTTCTTGTAAAGAAAAATGTGAATTTCTTGACAATACTTGTTATACGCCGGATTGTGAATTTGAGGGCACTGACAAACGAATAAAATAAGGTGGCATAGCGCCTAAGGAGAAAATATAATGGCTAAGGTACTCGTCGTTTGTGCAACACGAACCGGAGAGACACTAAAAATCGGCGAACTCATCGCCGAAGGAATTAGACTTTCCGGTCATGAAGCAAATGTGATGAAAGTTAATGCAATTAAAAAAGAAACCGATCTTCAGGGTTATGATGGCCTTGTATTTGGTTCAGCCACATATCACGGAGACATGATCCAAGGGATGAAGACTATGCTTTTTCTTGCCGAAAAAGCCGGCCTTGAAGGCAAAGCAGGCGGCGCCTTTGGTGCCTTTGGATGGAGTGGAGAAGCTCCGGATCGTATTTTCGATACCATGAAAAATATTTTTAAAATGAACATGGTTGGTGGTCCGTTGAGGCTCAAAGCGAGTTCTCTGGGCGGAGGGGTCCAGATGGCCCAGGACTACGGCCGTGAAATCTCCGAGAAGTTATAAAATTAGGGTTTTTGGTAACAGTTTAGTTCTTTTAGAGACCTAAATTTTCAATATGGTTTCATTTTGACTACTTTACACTATTTGAACAGGAGAAGATTATGTCTACACCGCAACATTGTCCGGGGTTTCAAAATTTTAAGACCTTAAAATCGTTTGAATGCAAATGTCCGAATTGTGGAAAAGGAGTTGAAATTTTCTCAGATGAGTTTGACATAACCCATGTATGCGAGGGCTGCAAAGAGAAGATAGACTTTACCCAGTGCAAGCTGGAAGGGGCGGCATAATAACCGGCTCTGATTTCAGCAGCCCATGTTTATTTTTCTTAAGTTGTCGACAAATCCTGATTCGGCAATGATTCCAAAATGTTCTGAATTTTTGTCGCTATTTGGTCAGGGCAGACTACTCGAAGAAACGACGGATTCTATGTATCGTGAATTCCTGAGAAATTCGCCCTCAATTGAAACCGAAGCGGCATTTAAGCTCTGATTCCATGGCTTTTTCAGAAACGGATCATTCCCAAACAGATAAAGATATTATCTCAAGTTTCACATCCAAAAAATTTCAGTAATTTTAATACCAGGTAGCAGGTCTTAAAAAACTTATTTTAAGCCTTTCGCATCAAATGCGTTTAAGTAATACCCGGTGTGAAACTTGAGAATATTTTTGTATGCTGTTTTCAAAAAGGAGATGGTCATGGATGTGGTATTGCTTTCGCGACTTCAGTTTGCGACCGCCACCATGTTTCATTTTTTGTTTGTTCCCTTTACCCTTGGTTTGTCGTTTTTGGTGGCCTACATGGAAACCAGATACGTCAAGACCGGGGACGAAACCTACCTGCGCATGACAAAATTCTGGGGAAAGCTGTTCCTCATTAATTTTGCAATAGGGGTTGTTACGGGAATCACCCTTGAATTTCAGTTTGGAACCAACTGGTCCCGATACTCTGCTTATGTGGGTGATATTTTTGGCTCTCTTCTTGCCATTGAGGCCACCACTTCCTTTTTTCTGGAATCAACCCTCATCGGTGTTTGGATTTTCGGCTGGAAAAAACTCTCTAAAAAGGCTCACGCTGCTGTGATGTGGTTGATTGCTGTTGCATCAACCTTTTCGGCGGTCTGGATACTCATCGCTAATGCCTGGATGCAAAACCCGGTCGGATATACCATCCGGGACGGAAGGGCGGAACTGGTGGATTTTGCCGCTGTTTTGTTTCAAAAATACGCCATCTTTAAATTTATCCATACGGTTAGCGCCGCTTATGTGCTGAGCGCCTTTTTTGTCATGGGGGTCAGCGCCTATCATTTGTTAAAAAAACAAAACATCGACTTTTTTACGAGATCTTTCAAAACCGCTCTGGGATTCGGCATCATTTTTTCTTTTGTGGTGGTCATCATGGGTGACATTAACGGTGTCATCATTGCTGAAAAACAGCCCACCAAGCTCGCGGCAATGGAATCTTTGTGGGAAACCACTACCCGGGCGCCGGTTTATCTTTTTGCTCTTCCGGATGAAGAGAACGAAAGAAATAAAATTGAAATCGGTGCAATGCCCGGCATGCTCAGTTTTTTAGTGCGTCACGATATCAATGCGGAGATCAGAGGGTTGAAGGCCTTTCCCAAGGAAGAACGGCCTCCGGTGTTGATCACATCATTTGCCTTTAAAGGGATGGTTGGCCTGGGATTTTATTTTATTCTCGCCGCCATTCTCGGCTGGTGGAAACGAAACCGATTGGTGGACAGTCCTAAATATTTAAAGCTCATGCTGTTGTCCATTCCCCTGCCGTATATGGCCTGTGAACTGGGTTGGATTGTGGCCGAAGTGGGTCGTCAGCCATGGATCGTATATGGTTTGATGAAGACGTCTGATGCCGTCTCGCCCATCGCCACTTCTCAGGTGTTGACCACGCTGATTGGGTTTGTTTTGGTGTATGGTTTGTTGGGTGTCACCGGATTTTATTTGATTGCTAAAAACGCCTTGAAGAGCCCCGAGCTTGCCACCGACAACTAGCAATCCGAAAAACCCGGCGATATAAAAATACTGGAGGAGAAAATGGTTTTGCAAACGATATGGTTTTTCCTGTGGGGTCTCTTATGGGCGCTATTCTTCATGACGGACGGATTCGATTTGGGCATCGGAACGCTCTATCCATTTTTAGGCAAAACCGATCAGGACAAACGGATTATGATTAATGCACTGGGACCCTTGTGGGATGGAAATGAAGTGTGGCTGATTACCGCCGGCGGGGTCACTTTTGCAGCCTTTCCCCTGGTATATTCTGTTATGTTTTCATCGCTTTACTCAGCGTTGATGCTGATTTTATTTGCCCTTATTCTTCGGGGTGTTTCTTTTGAATTTCGTGGCAAGGTCGATCACCCCCGCTGGCGAAAGATCTGGGACACCTGCATTTTTGTTGGAAGCTTTGTGCCTGCACTCCTTTTTGGCGTTGCCTTTGCAAATATTTTCCAGGGCATTCCCATCGATCACAATGGGATCTACCATGGAACACTCTTTACACTTTTAAATCCATACGGTCTTTTGGGCGGCATTCTTTTTGTTCTCCTTTTTATGATTCACGGTGCTTTGTGGATTTCCATAAAATCAGAAGGGGATCTCCAAGAAAGGGCTGCTTCCACCGCCAATAAACTCTGGCCGGTTCTTCTTGGAGTGATGGTTATTTTTTTAATTGCCAGCAAGTTTTCCACCCACCTGTTTGACAACTATATTGAACATCCCGCCTTTTTCATCGTCATACTGATAACGGTTCTCGCGCTTTTGAGTGTCAGATTTTTCCTTGTAAGGAAAACGTTTTTCAAAGCCTGGTTTGCTTCGGCACTGACCATTGTAGGGACTACGTTTTTCGGCGTGATCGGGCTTTTCCCGAACCTGTTTCCTTCCAGTCTGAATCCCAGGTACAGCCTTACCGCATATAATGCCTCTTCAAGTCCTTTAACATTGAAAATTATGCTGGTTGTCGTTACAATTTTTATTCCTCTTATCATTGGCTATCAAATTTGGGCATATAACCTTTTTAAGGGCAAAGTGACCCAAGCGGATCTTGCCCATGATGAAGCCTATTAGTACCTTAATTGTGAATTTTGTGTTTTTTGTGGCAAAATTTTTTTGTATCCATTTATGGAGTAATTGAGCTAATGGAAATTCCAAATAACAAATTTCAAATAACAAGCAAATACCAATAACCAAATCCCAAAGAATAAACTAGTAGATGATATTGAGAAAAGGCAAACGAATTGAAAAAGATATTTTCATCAATACTGGAAAAATTATAGATTAGTTCTTTAGTTTCTATTGATTGGAGTTTGTAGTTTGGAATTTATTTGAAATTTGATTCTTGTGATTTGTTATTTCCGGTTTCTCCGGGTTAGGTGTTCGCAGTTTAATTTTTATGAAAGTTACGCTCATGAAATCAAAAATTGTTGTGTTGTGTGTCGTGTTCGTGCTTCTTTATGGCGGCGTCATCGTTGCCGGTATTGAAAAAAAAGGTCCGGAACAAATAACCCTTGACGGAGGCCAAAGAGGCGTGGTTGATTTCCCCCACCGACAACATCAAACGACGCTGGGTGACTGCAACATCTGTCATAATATATTTCCCCAGAAGTTGGGCGTCATCCAGGAATTGAAAAACCAGGGCAGCCTGGCGAAAAAACGGGTCATGAATCATTGCAGGGGGTGCCACCGCAATCGGGTCAAACAGGGCCAAAAGGCCGGCCCGACCTCCTGTCTGAAATGTCATTCAAAATAAAAGAGGTTTAGCTGATGATGGTTCTTGGATTTCAAGGGAGTCCCCGAAAAAAAGGCAACACCAACTATCTTTTATCCGCCTTCATGGACGAGGCTGAGACTTTAGGTGCTCAAACCCGTATTATTGAAGTGGCCAAAAAAAATATTGTGCCATGCATAGGCTGCGGCTATTGTGAAAAGAAGGGCTACTGTATCACTCAAGATGATGATATGACGAATGAAATCTACCCGCTGCTTCGGGAGGCGGATGTTGTTGTTTTGGCGGCGCCCATATATTTTTATAACGTTCCCGCCCAGCTAAAGGCCCCCATCGATCGCACTCAGACGCTATGGTCCAGGAAATATAAGCTGAACCTGACCGATCCGGCGAGACATTACCGGCGCGGATTTCTTCTCGCCCAGGGAGCGACAAAGGGGAAGAATCTTTTTGAAGGTGTCGACCTTACGGCAAAATATTTTTTTGATGCGGTGGGAGCAGGATTTAATGGAAGCCTCACCTACCGGCACATTGAGGCTATCGGAGATATGGAAAAACATTCAACGGTTCATATGGACGTGAAAAATGCCGTAAACAAGCTCATATCTCCGTTGTTGGATCGCAAGAAAATTCTGTTTGCCTGCCGGGAAAACGCCTGTCGCAGCCAGATGGCTGCAGCATTTGCGCAACAGCTTGCCGGGGATAAAATTGAAGCGGCTTCAGCCGGCAGCGAGCCTGCGGAAAAAATAAATTTGGATATGGTCAAAGCCATGGCGGAAAAAGGGATCGACATGGGATTTCGCAAAACTCGATTCCTGGATGAGGCCGCATCGGAGTTACAGCCCGATATGATCATTACCATGGGCTGTGGTGAAGCATGTCCTTTTATTCCAGGTATGCAGCGGCTGGACTGGGATTTGCCGGATCCTGCCGGAAAATCGATAGATATTATGCGCAACGTCCGTGACGAAATTGAAAAAAAGGTTAAAGCTCTTGTCAACAACCCCCTGAGCTAAAAATAAAAATTTATTTAAGGAGAAAATATCATGCCCGTCCAGTTGAAAGTCAAAGAAATGATGATTCCCATAGATGATTATGCAGTAACGACTGCCGATAAACCTCTGAAAGACGCCGTTCCCGAACTGATGAAAATCTATTGTCAGGTGGAAACCGGAAAATGTACAGAGGCGGGACATAGAACCAGCCTTGTCCTTGATGCTCAGGGTGAACTTGTGGGGATTCTCGATTTTAAAAGCATCTTGAAAGTGCTGATACCGGAAATTGCTGGAGGGATCAGCGGGAAACTACATGCACTGGGTGTTTCAATCGCTTTTGCAGAAGCCGATGCCCATGACATGGACCATGCAAAACACGGATTCAGATCCAGAGTTAGACAGAACGCGCAAACCCATGTTAGAGATGTGATGCTTAAAATAAGAGGGACCATAGATGCCGACGCCGGATTTCTGGATGCCCTTAAAATGATCCACCGCAACAAAATTACCATTTTACCCGTGTACGAAGGGGGCAAGCTGGTGGGCGTTCTGAGGGATTCAGATCTGTTTCTGGCTGCTGCAAATGTTCTTATAGAATAATGAATTTTGAAATGATACTTGAGGAGGAATAAATGGTCGAACCTGAAGAGATGTATCAATGTCAGCAAGTTAGTTGTGGATATATTTATAATCCCGACAAGGGAGACCGAAAAGGAAAAATTCCCAAAGGGACCCAGTTTGCCGATCTGCCGGACGACTGGAAATGTCCGGTGTGCGGTGCTGGAAAGAAAATGTTCAAACCCCTTGCCGGGCCCGGTTCAGTTGCAGCCGGTGGTTAGAATTAAGCCTTGATTATAACCCGGACAAACTGTAAAAGAATGACCTCACAAATAACTTACAAAATCAAATGGAGTAAATTTTATAAATTCGTAACACTTTAGCCTTTTAAAAACATTACCGCTTCAGGTATGACTAAATTTTTGCTGAAAGACCACGCCAAAGGCGGATAAAA
>CAXMTB010000008.1:0-41946 GCA_964195835.1 uncultured Nitrospinaceae bacterium
GGTGTCCCACCCGCCATGTACACACCTGCCTTGACGGCGTCCACGATCTTGTCCAGGTGAACATGGCCGGGGATGATGGCATTGACGGAATTGGCAATGCCGATGAGCGGTCGTTTGATTTCTTCATCCGTGTATCCCATGGCTTTAAAGAGGGATCGGTGGGGTGCCCGTTCCACTCCTTTTTTTACCAGGTCGCTTTTCATAGATTCTGTCTCCTCAAAAAAAAACCGTTATCAGCTTTTTTGGGCTGATAACGGTTTTTGTTTTTTTTGGCTTGGTCGGAAAATCAGGCCATTATCAACCCCTTGCCTCGCAGCAGATGCGTACATCTACGACGAGGAGAATAATAAGGCTAATAAGGATGTTAATGGCTAAAATATTTTTCATAATGACCTACATATATAATTAAGAAACTCCTATCTAACTGTACTTATGGTTGTTGTCAAGCTTTTTCTTATCCCTGAATTGAACATTTTAAATTGCGCCGGGAATTTATATTTTCCCCGAGTTCGCCGCAGTACCCCGCAGATTGTTGGAGCGAAGTGGAAATCCCGATTCCTCGGGGTCGGAATGAAGTGGAGATTTCGATCCTTTCCCAAAATTTTGATCACCACTCCTGAGACAGACAGACGCTCTTTGTTGCACAGAAAATTGTGCATCAATGCACAAAAAAATGTGCGCATGAAATCCATTAAAACTAATAGATATCAAACTCGAACTGTAAATATCAAGTCATTATTATTTTTCAGATTTCATTGTAAAAATATCCCTAAAGGGCATGATCCCGAAATTTGGAAAAAGCATAATAATCATACATAGCTGAAGGAATTATGAATATTTGATACATTTCACGGATAAGCGGCTTCCCAATGCGCTGCACCAGACTGCATTCCGCTGCGCTCTATGCAGTCTGGTGAGCTTACCGTTCGATGCTATAAATTGGTATTGACCTTGCCCGCACAATGTATTACTATTACCAGTAATACTTATTACTGGAGGTCAAATTATGAGAGTAACCACAAAAGGTCAAGTTACAATTCCCCAGCACATTCGCGAAAAATTGGGGATAACCCCAGCAACAGAAGTTGATTTTGTCGAGGAAGAAGGCCGCGTATTTTTAGTGAAACAGAAAGGGAAAAAAGCTGTGACCCGCAAATTTGCAAAATTACGTGGCGTTGCAACCGTCAAAATGACGACAGATGAGATTATGGCCTTAACGAGGGCAGATAGATGAAAGGCCTTCTCGTTGACTCAAACGTTATTTTAGACATTTTCCTTGATGATCCTAATTGGGCTGATTGGTCTGAATCTGCATTGGCAAATTATAGCGCTTACACAACGCTCTATATTAACCCAATAGTCTACACTGAAGTATCTGTTGGTTTTGAAAAGATAGAGGAATTGGAGTCAGCTCTCCATAAAGGCGGATTCCAAATGTTGGAAATTCCAAAAGAAGCTCTTTTTCTGGCAGGGAAAGCTTATCTCAAGTATAGAGCGGGCAAAGGAACCAAGAGATCTCCTTTGCCCGATTTCTATATTGGGGCACAAGCAGCTGTAATTGATCTGGACTTAATTACACGAGATGTAACCAGGTACCGAACATATTTCCCAACAATCAGACTGATCTGCCCATAGAGAATATAAAGTCGCATCATCGAACAAGCCCTTGAACTCAGACTGGGTTTCGCTGGCGCTCATCCCAGCTGGTTAAGGGCGCTGTTCGCCTTCAAAAGGTCATTGCGACGCTCAATGCAATTATGTGTTGCATATTGCTATTTTTTTATGGTATCGTTGCCTGAAATAATATCAAAGGAGGTAACAATAATGACAACCGCAGTAAGAATTAACGACGATTTAGTTCGGGTCGCAAAGATATATAGTAAAATCGATAAACGGTCGTTAACTGGCCAGATTGAATATTGGGCGCGGATTGGAAAATGCGCTGAAGAAAATCCCGATTTAACCTATAGCCTGATTAAAGATATCCTTATCGGAGTTGCAGAGTTGGAACAAGGTGAATCATCAGAGTACAAATTTGGATAACCGCCAATGAAAATTCTTCAGTCCCGATCATTTGAACAAAAAGTTAAAAAATTTGGTAAGCAAGAAAAAAAGGTGCTGGATAAGCAGATTCTGAAGATTGCCGAAAACCCATCTGTTGGCATAGAAAAAAGAGGCGATCTCCGTGGAGTATACGTCCATAAGTTCAAAATAAGAAGCACCCAATATTTGCTTTCATATCGTCTTATTAGAGATGATCTTGAATTAATAATGATTGGCCCACATGAAAATTATTATAGGGATTTAAAAAACTACCTCAAAGCAAGATAGAAAAGGCGAACAAGGGCATTGAGATGGACTGGGAAAAGGGGAATTGGGGTCGGGCCACAGGAACATATTGATATATTAGATAAAACGTTTAA
The DNA here is from genome assembly GCA_964195835.1 of uncultured Nitrospinaceae bacterium. Classification (GTDB taxonomy): domain Bacteria; phylum Desulfobacterota; class Desulfobacteria; order Desulfobacterales; family UBA11574; genus UBA11574. The sequence continues at coordinate 2,424 of CAXMTB010000008.1, forward strand.
TAAATGCGTCAAACAAGGCCTTAAGTTAAAAGGGCATTTTAGGGGCTTAAAATACACCTTTAAGAGAAAAGTCTAAGAATTTTTTTGAAATACCATTTAGCTTAAATGGCCCTTTTGGGGGCCAAAAAGAGCCGTTTAAGACGATTTCAGGGTCTATTTCAGGCCTCTTTTGCGTTATTATAGTCAGTTGCCGTGGCCCGACCCCCGACAACCCCCGACCCCCGACAACCCCCGACAAATCGTTGTGTAGAAAAAATGAAACCAATTAAAAAAATAATTATAAAAGATGAAAAATATGAAGATGGTTATTCTGAACTGCTCGCAAGAATTTCTGAAAAAGGTGATCTTGTTATCGATGGATGCGATGCTGGAGAATTAGCCGAAGAGATGTTTGGTGATTGGGATTATGAATATTGGCTGACAATACCAGAAAAGTTCAAAGACACAATTATGCTTAGCTTGATAAAAGACCGATTTTCTTCAGTACATGAAATAAAAGAATGGCTGGATCAACTTGGCATACCATCAGAGTTTTCATCTTATTAACATTATATTACTTACACAACCATCTGCTGCACCCTAAAGGCTGCAAGTCGCGGGTAATGGTGTCACATCTTGATATTCCATCGTCTTCTTGGTTGAAGGGCAGACGTAGGAGGCACTTGAGTTGCTAACCAAGCGCTCAAGCGGATTGCCCTATCGGGCAACCGCTTAGCTTGTTGTTAGCCCATAAATGAGTCGAGACTACTTCCAACTCAACCTGAAGGCAGCTTGCTTTATAAGTGGTCATGCCGACATGAGAGAATCGGTAACATTTTGCCGATAAATGGACTATTGTCGCTATAATTAGTAATAAATTACCATTTATAGCATTACACTTGACTCGTCATTTAATTGGTAATATATTACTGATTGACACTACGAATGGAGGTTAATCAGCAAGAAATGTCTTATAACATCGAATTCTCAGTAGCAACGAGTGATCAAATCGAAGCCGCCCTCTGCAAGCGCTTGGAAAGCATAAGGCTTTCCCGTAACATAACCCAAGCACAACTCGCTGAGGAAGCCGGCGTCTCGCCAAGAACCATCGGTCGGCTTGAAAAGGGCCAAGGTGTTTCCATGGATACATTCATTCGGATTATGATGGCGCTTAGCATACAACAAAGCCTTGAAGCCTTACTGCCGGATCCGACTGTGAGACCAATCGAACGGGTCGGCATGGGCGCCGGAGAGCGTAAGCGCGCACGTCCTACTAAATATAGTGATGAACGCCCAACTTGGTCGTGGGGTGACGGCGAGGACGATTATGAATAATGATGCACGCGTCGTTCTCTGGGGTAGTGTAATCGGTGCCGTCACTTGGCTCGAAGACAGGGAGGTCGGGGTCTTCCAATACGCGCCTGACTTCCTGCGTAGCGGTATTCAGTTGGCACCGCTCATGATGCCGCTTGGCGAGTTCCCCTATGAGTTCCCGGCGCTTGCACGGAACACCTTCAAAGGGTTGCCGGGATTGGTTGCAGACTCACTTCCAGACAAATACGGTAATGCGATCATTGACGCCTGGCTTGCTTCACAGGGACGAACCGCAGCGAGTTTCCATCCAGTGGAACGCCTCTGCTATGTCGGCAGTCGCGGTATGGGGGCTCTCGAGTTCCAGCCAGCCACACTCGGACCGCCAACCAGCAAGCGCGCAGTTGAGGTCGCAAGTCTCGTCGACCTGGCAAACCAGATCCTTGACGAACGTGCCAGATTCGGCGGCGTCTTCTCCGATGACGACGACCGAGAAGCAATCAATGATATTCTCCGAGTCGGGACCTCAGCTGGCGGAGCCAGGGCTAAGGCGATTCTCGCCTGGAATAAAGAAACCAACGAATTCCGGTCAGGCCAAGTCGAGGCTGGAGCGGGCTTTGAGTATTGGCTAATGAAATTTGATGGAATCACCAGCACTGGCGATACAGAAGTCGCCACCCCGAAGGGCTACGGTAAGATTGAGTATGCCTACCACCTAATGGCCGTCGAGGCCGGCATCGAGATGACGACGAGCCGCCTTCATCATGAAGGTGGCCGTAGCCACTTCATGACGAAGAGGTTTGATAGGTCTGCGAACGGTGGAAAATGGCACATGCAGTCTTTGGGGGCTATTGCTCACTATGACTACAGGCAACCTGCGAGCTATTCGTACGAGCAGGCGATCCAAGTCATTCGGCGGATGGGACTCCCTCGAAAGGACATGGATCAGCAGGTGCTGCGCGCCATTTTCAATGTAGTCGGTCGCAATTGTGATGATCACGTCAAGAACATAGCCTTCCTCATGAATCGACGGGGTGAATGGCGCCTGTCACCTGCGTTTGACATCTCCTACGCGTGGAATCCCAGTGGCGAGTGGACGAGTCGGCACCAGATGAGCGTGAACGGCAAGCGAGATGGGTTTGAGCGTGAGGACTTGCTCAACCTCGCCAAGGCGGCCGACATCAAGAAGGCACGCGCAGAACAGATGGTTCAACGCGTCATTGAAGCCGTGCGCCGTTGGCCCGACTTCGCCGGAGAAGCCGGAGTTAACGATGAGCAGGTTAAGAAAATACAGGCCAGTCACCGCACAAGCCTATGATCCACTTTGTGAGACTACCACAGCATTCGATGTAACCAACAAACGGCTAACAAGCGCGTTGAGATGAACCGATGCGGAAGCGAGTACAACCGAGGAACCGGATGCGGGAAAACCGCGCGTCCGAGACTGAGTGGGGGGTGTTGGGTAACCGACATTCCTACCACGACTAAGGCTGAAGGAATAAAGGTATGAATATTAGGTGAGGTGTCTGTAAATATCTTTGCGGTGGCCGATTTTGATAATCAGAATCAATAGGATATCATTTTGAATCTCATAAACAATCCAATAATCTCCGACCCGAATTTTGTGAAAGGGATTGTTCCCCTTCATCTTTGCTGTATCTGGGTTAGGAAGGTTTTCAGCAAGATTGTCAATTGCCTTGCTTATGCGTTTTTGGTCGGGTTTAGGAATTTTTTTAAGCGCTTTTGCTTCAGACCTCTTGACCCCATATCCTATATTTCAAAGTTCGAGTTCCTTTTTCAGCTCTTCCCAGGGAATCGGTTCACCGGGTTCATTTTTAGCTTTCCACGCATCTTCTATATCAATTCGATCTTCTAAATCTTGCAACAATTTAAGCTCTTTCATGGAAACAATAGCGGCAATAGGTTCTCCCCGACGAGTTAGAACAAAAGATTCATTACCAAAAGCTACCTGGTTAATAATATTGGCAAAATTTTTTCTTGCTTCAGCAGTTGTTATTTTTTTAAGCATGATAATCACCTCAATTATTTAATGTGTACAAATGGTACCTTATGTGCATATAGTACGCCATGAATTGTCTGTTGTCAACAGAGAATTTTAATCGAAATATTAAAACCTTATAACCATTGCATGAACGCTGACTGGGATTTCGCTGCGCTTCATCTCAGCTGGTTATGCCTACGTTCGGCATCCAAAACAAAAGGAGGGAAGAGATGGATCAAATTCAGGATCAAACACAGGCAGCTGCTTTTATTACATCCAAGGACACTCTTGATGGAGTCTACCCGGGACTTATCTTAGGAATAAACGCAAGGCGTTTAGGGATGGAGTCCACAGTGTTTTATACTTTTATGGGAATAAACGTCATTCGAAAGGGATGGGTAGATAAAGCCAAATTCCAGCCTCCAGGATTCATGGGCGCCATTCCTGGCATGTCCGCCGTTGCCACCTGGATGATGAAAGGAAAAATGGAAAAGGCGAGTATTCCTCCTCTTTCTGACCTCCAGGAAGTGGCTCAAGTCGAAGGCGTGAAGTTTGTTGCTTGTAAGATGACTGTAGATATGATGCAGTTTTCGGAAAAAGATTTCATCGATGGAGTTACAATCCAGACAGCTGAAGAATTTATGAAATATGCTAAGGATTGTAGAATATTACTATATACTTAGTCGTTACTAATGCCTTCAAACACAAATGCTGGATCAAGGCATAATTCTATCTATATAAAATTATCGTAAAATTGATAGATTATTATTGCCGAACAAAGCCATGAAGTCAGATGGGCGATATAAGGCGGCTTTGACACCAGGAACGGGGTCCACCAGATATGGAATCAAATCTTGATTATTGACTAAAATGAGTTGCCACTTCTCATGGATGTTGCTAATAGTTCAATAAGGATAGGCCATTACACATAGAATTTAAGGGAGCCTTGTACCACATTTTATCCAGAGGAAACGAGCGCCGTGACATCTTTTTAGGGGATGATGATTATGAGGTCTTTTTAGGTGTTTTAGAAGAGATGTCTGATCGATATTTTTTAAGAGGGACCGGTCTATATACGAACAAACAAATCGGGGAGTTATTCGGTCTAACTTATTCTGCGGTGAGCCGAAGGGCAAGTATTGTCAAGCCAGAAATATCGAAGCAATCTGAAATGAGGCGAAAATATAGCCTGATTGTGTCAATAGTCAAGGTTTGAACACGATCAAGTCTTCCTTTTCTCGCTAAGAACAATAGGGCGCCTAATTTTCGGCATAATGTACGTATCCAACCTTAAGGAACAGTAAACAATGAGTACAGAAAAAGCATTACATTTACGTAGCGAATCTAAATGTGAATTGTGTGGCGCAACAGAGAATTTGGGTGTATATGAAGTTCCACCTAGTTCAAATGGTAGTGCTGATGAGTGCGCACTTATTTGTGAAATTTGTCGCGAACAAATTGAAAATCCAGAGAAAGTTAATGTTCATCACTGGCATTGCCTTAACGATAGCATGTGGAGCCAAGTGCCAGCGGTGCAGGTGATGGCATGGCGTATGCTTAAGCGCATAAGCACTGAAAGCTGGCCGCAGGACCTGCTGGATATGCTCTATTTAGATGAAGGCACCCAAGCTTGGGCGGAAGCGACGGGCGAAGGGGAAAGTGATGAAGGTGCAGTCAAACATGTCGACAGCAACGGCGCAGTGATCGAGGCAGGCGACACGGTAACGTTAATCAAAGATTTAAATGTAAAAGGGGCTAACTTTACGGCAAAGCGTGGCACAGTTGTACGCGGAATTTCGCTGGTTGCGGATAACCTCGAGCATATTGAGGGCCGTGTGAATGGCCAGCAGATTGTAATTCTGACGAAGTTTGTTAAGAAAGCGAACTAATCAAACTTACGCTAAGTGGAATAAAGGCATTGTCTATTACCTGTGCTTTATGCAGCGCTAACCTGTCATTCCATGTGATCCCGTTCCGCTGCGCTGCAATGTAGGAATGGGGACAAATCTTGAATAGTGAAAAAAGATTTAAATTATAAATTTGGCAAGTTAAAATCGGATTTGCACGCTAACTTGTGATGACAGAATCCATAGAATGCCCAATAATCCGTATTGGTAGCCAACTGCACGGCAGGCGGGTTATCTCGGTCGTTCGCCATTGAGAAGGATGACAGATGCCACTTGAAATCAATTACTGCAATCTCCGGGGTCATGAGTCGATGTTGCGAGATTCGGTCAGGTGCGAGGCGTTTCGCCGAGCCATTATCGACACGGTGACACCAGGCTGCGCGGTGCTCGACATAGGCGCCGGCACCGGCATTCTCAGTCTGTTTGCAGCGCAGGCGGGGGCCAGAGTGGTCTACGCCGTTGAACAGACGCATATTGCGGAATTTGCGCAACGCATTGTGTCGGAGAATGGCTTCGGCGACCGGATCAATGTCCTGCAGAATGACATGGAGACCCTCGAACTCCCGGAAAAGGTGGACGTCATCGTTTCGGAATGGCTTGGTGGTTATGGTGTGGATGAGAATTTGCTTCCTGTTGTCGTCCTTGCCAGAGATCGTTGGTTGAAACCCGGGGGCAGATTGATTCCTGAAACAGTAACGTCTTGGATTGTCCCAGCCTATGATAAACTTCTTCAGCAAGACGTTGATTTCTGGAGCAGCGAACCTTATGGCATTAATCTCAACGCAATCGGCCAGGCCACAGCCCGCCAGTTGGATTGCGGCTGCAACCATGTAAAACAGGAACACATCCTTTGTGACCCTCAGTTGATGTGGGAGGTTGACGGCATGGCCTACTCCCATGAGGATGCCAACCAGCCATTTTGTTCCCGATTGGAGTTTATTGCAGATCGGGATGGTCAGTTTAACGCTCTCGCTGCCTGGTTCCGGGCGCAGTTGACCAAGCAGACCGTTCTGTGCAACGGACCCTCGGAACCAGATACCCATTGGGGACGCACCATTTTCCCCGTAGGAAAAACCCTCTCCGTAGAGAGGGGGATGCGGGTGGATGTTCGCTTTGGTCTTGAGCCACAAGGCAAAGGTCAATCGAGAGCTACGTGGGCAATTGAGGTTGAAGGCTATCGTTTCCATTCAGAGGACATCACGGTCTTGACCAAACAGAATGCAGCACACCGGACTATATTTTAGAGATTCAACTCCGCCTTCTATTTCTGAAACGATTTTAATGTAAATTAAGACAGATAGTTTGGTCAGACCCCAATTGCCAATTGACCAATTGACCACAATTGTATATTTATATTCTGGGCGGAAAAATTCAGGGCAGGTTTGTTTGAAAAAAATATGACGGCCATGGTTGTAATACAGAAAAGTTGAATTACTTTAACCTCTAACCCTGCCGAACCGCGGCGGGGTGTTTTTTTTGCATAATCGCACAACGTCTTAAAAATACTCAGGAGATAAAAAAATGACAGACATTTCAAAAATCACGCTGTACAGCGGCGGCCACAAGGGGGCTGAGGCGGAATTCGGCAAACTTGCCGAGACCTGGCACATGAAAGAGGTGAATATATCTTTTGAAGGGCACAATCCCGAGCGCACCCGGGGCGTCCGGGTACTGACCCGGGAAGAGCTGCAAAAGGGCGATGTCAGCATGGAAATTGTGTCCAAGCTGATGAAACGCACTTACTCCCGGGCGGATAAGATCCGAAAAGTCATCCAGACAATTTTTCACATGGTCAATAGCGGCCACCATGTCATTGCGGTCGGCTGGATACAGGCGGACAACACCGTCAAGGGGGGAACCGGCTGGGGGGTCGAGTTGGCAAAACTATTTAACCGGCCGCTGAGCGTCTATGATCAGGAACGAAAGGGGTGGTTTTCCTGGGAGGACAGCCAATGGGTTGAGAACACACCGGTGATTACCTCGGATACGTTTGTCGGCACCGGAACCCGCTTCCTCTCCGATGACGGCCGGCAGGCCCTTTGCGATCTTTTCATCCGCTCCTTCGGTCCTGCGGAGCAAAAATAGTGAATGAATAGTGAATGGGGTCGCACCAATGTAAGTGAAATAGGGGGGTGAATTCAAATTCAAAGTGCACATTAACAATATAATTGAATAGTGGACATGACAGACTCAAAGCTACAAGAGCAAGTAAAATTATGGCGGTCACCGGGGCTGGGTGATATAGAGTTGATGCATGCAAACTATTTGACTCAGTCATTTCCTCGTCACACGCACGAGGGTTTTGGGGTCGGTGTTATTGAACGCGGCGCTTTAGAGTTTTATTATCGCGGAGAAAATGTCGTGGCATCACCCGGTGTCATAAACATCGTAAATCCAGGCGAAGTGCACACAGGTCATGCGGCAACAGATCAAGGGTGGACCTATCGAATGTTCTATTTCGGTGCGAATTTGCTTCAAGACGCCGCCTCTGAAATATCCGGAAAACCAACCAAGATTCCATTTTTCCAAACGGGTGTCATTCACGATGATTATCTGGCCGGCATCATCCATTCTCTGCACATGAGTTTGGAAGAAGGCTCAACTTCTCTTTTGGAGAGGCAATCCCGCCTCCTGTTAATGTTGGTTGAACTTATTAAACGGCATGCTGATGATCCGCCTTGTCCTCGAACCGCCGGTAAAGAACATGACGCTGTCAATCGGTCAAAAGAGTTTATCGAGGCACATTACAATGAAAACCTTTCGATCGATACGCTGGCCGAAATTATCAATCTGAGTCCCTTTCATTTTATCCGGACATTTCGTCGACAAGTCGGGCTTCCCCCCCACGCTTATCTTATTCAAACCAGAGTCAAGAGGGCTAAGGATTTATTAAGAAAGGGATGGAAAATTGTCGATGTCGCCTATGAAACAGGATTTTCAGACCAAAGTCATCTCTCAAATCGATTTAAGCGCATTATGGGATTCACGCCGGGCCAATACAGCAATTTTGTACAAGACGCCCGGGGCTGTGATGGATAAAAAAAAGGAAGATGTAATCCTTCGCAGCGAAAACACACTTAAAAAAAGAGATGGCTTTGATGAAAACATACGTACACGGATACTCGAAAAACGAATCAAACAGATTGGCCGATCAAGCCGACACCCTGGCGGAACTTTTACATTTTGATACCATCTATCCTCCCGAGAGCAAGGTATTGGAGGCTGGATGCGGCATAGGCGCCCAAACTTCTATTTTGGCCCAAAACTGCCCGCACGCTCAATTTGTTTCGATAGACATATCTCAGGATTCAATAAATCAGGCAAAGAAGGCGGTAAAGGCGGAAAATGTAATATTCCGACAGGCTGATATTTTCGATTTGCCTTTTGAAGCGGAAAGTTTCGATCATATTTTTGTCTGTTTTATCCTTGAACATCTCCAAAAACCGATTGATGCATTGGTAAATCTTGGAAGGGTATTAAAAAAAGGGGGATCGATTACCGTGGTTGAAGGTGATCACGGATCCTTTTATTGCTATCCCGAAAGCAAAGAGGCCCTGCTGTCAGTTAAGTGTTTAATAGATGTTCAGGCGAGTTTAAAAGGCAACTCACTGATTGGCCGACAATTATATCCTCTGTTGAATGCAGCGGGATTTAAAGAGGCTGTCGTCTCTCCACGCGTCGTGTATGTTGATTCGAGCAGGCCTGGTTTTGTGGAGGGTTTCTCAAAAAAGACATTTATAGCAATGGTCGAAGGCGCTAAGGAACAAGCGCTATCTCTAAATTTGATCGATGAAGATACATGGAATAAAGGGATTAAAGACTTGTACAGGGCAACTGAAGAAGACGGTACATTCTGCTACACCTTTTTTAAAGGGAGAGCAGTGAAAATATAGTCGGTCATTAAAAGCCATTATAAGAGGTGAATTCGAATTCAAAGTGCACCATAGCCATATAAATAAATAGTGGACATGACAGGCAACCTGGTAATGTGAGGAAGTGCCAACAACCCACAACCAGAAGGAGTTCAGTAGCCGAACAACCGCTTCCAGGCCATGCGGACAAGCCGCGCCCTGAAGCATGAACCATAATTTAGTGAGAGGAAATGAATAGTAAAAAGGTATTATTATTTCTTGCCCAGGGTTTTGAGGATTTAGAGGCTGCTTCGATTATCGATATTTGTGGCTGGACTTATTATCGTGAACATCTTCAAAAAGTCGATGTTTCTGTAACAGGATTTCATAAAGAAGTTACAGGTCGGTTTGGTTTGAAAATAAATACAGATGTTCTTATTGATGATATCAATCCCCAGGAATATGATGCGCTGGCAATTCCCGGAGGCTTTCACAGCCATGGTTTTGACGAAGCGTATGATGTTAAAGTGCTCAACCTCGCTGAATCAATATACAACAGCGGGGGAATTATAGCCACCATGTGTGTTGGGATATTACCGGTCGCGAAAGCCGGCCTATTGAAGGGAAAAAGGGCTACCACATATCCTTTCAGCAAGAATCATGATAACCCACGGTATTTAAGGGAGCATGGCTGCCAATATTCCGGCAAATCAATTGAAATTGATGATAGAATCATCTCATGTGCCGGCCCGTCTCAGTCTTTGCACGTTGTAATGATTATGCTTGAAATGTTATTGGGATCTGAAGAGATAAGAAAGATTAAAGAATTTACTATTTTTGAAGAATAAAAATATGCCGGCGAATTAAACGTTGAGAAAAGATGATGGATGAACGAAGATATTTTATAAAATTACTTAAAAAAGTACAGGTGAATGTTCCCTTTCTAGAACTAAAAAATGATTACCTTCCTTTGTTTATGGAATACGGCATGAACCCTGAAATTGGAATAGATGCTGCTGCCCTGGATTCGGTATCAGATAAAGAGTTTGGAAACATTGCAGAAATTTTAAAAATAAATCACCGAAAAATAACGCTTCACGGTCCTTTTATGGATTTGGTTCCGGGAGGGCTCGATCATATGCTGCTAAAGGCAACACGAAAACGGCTGGAGCGTTTTTTTGAGATCCTTCCTGTTTTTGAGCCCGTCAATGTGGTTTGCCACACCGGTTATGATCCATGCTATTATAGAAAGCATTGGAAAGAATGGCTGGCCAACAGTGTTGGGACATGGAAATCCCATGTAAATCGTGCAGAGCGATTCGGTTTTAAACTCTTGCTGGAAAATGTTTATGAGACTGGTCCTGAAGTGCACTGCGCCCTTTTTAATGCGATTCCATCCGATGCTTTCGGATTTTGTTTGGATGTAGGACATCATCATGTTTTTGGAAAAAGCCCGCTCAAAGAATGGATGGAAACGCTGGGTGAAAAAATAATGGAACTTCACCTTCATGACAACAACGGCGAAGAAGATACACATTTGGCAGTCGGGAAAGGAAATGCAGACTTTGCAGGTCTTTTTCAGTTTATAAATGAGAAAGGTTTGGCACCCACCATCACCCTGGAGCCCCACGAAGAAGAAACCTTATGGCAGAGCCTGGCATCTGAAGATCTCAAAGAATTTATTCGGACGTTGCCTTAAATCCGCAACCCTTGGTATTACAGGCTATAAAAGTTCCCTGTTTTTTCGTGGTTTTTTCCACCAGAAACTTGGCGTTGCACTCGGGGCATTCTTTTGCCACGGGCTTGTCCCAGGTTGCAAAGGTGCAATCCGGAAAACGGCTGCACCCGTAGAAGATTTTTCCCCGTTTGGACGATCGTTGAACAAGTTCTCCGTCACAGTCTTGTTCAGGACAATCTACGCCGGTTTTTTCCCCGCCGCTGGTTGAATTTGTTGACTGAGTGTTTTTACAATCCGGATAACCGGAGCAGGCAAAGAATGTACCGTATTTTCCCTCTTTAATGAGCATGGGTTTGCCGCATTTATTACAAATTCTGTCAGATGGCTGATCAGAAGACGGTTCGATGGGATGAACGACCCCTTTTTCATCCCGGGTGTAGTTTCGGGTATAGGTGCATTCCGGATAATTGTTACACCCTAAAAACTGTCCGTTTTTGCCCATTCGGATATGAAGCAGGTGATTACATTGAGGACAAGTGAGATCTGTTGGAAATCCGATGCCTTTTACACTGAGCATTCCTGTTGAAGCTGCTTCGAGTTCCTTTTCAAACGCGTCGTAAAATTGTTTTAAAATTTCTAAATAATCCACCTCCGCGGCTTCAATGCGGTCAAGATTATTCTCCATATTGGCGGTAAATTCCACATCGAATACATCAGGGAAACTTTTCACCAGAAGATCGTTAACGATAAATCCCAGTTCATTCGGTTTGAAATATCCTTTTACGAGATCCACGTAGCCTTTTTCCCTTATGATTGACAGGATGGCGGCATAGGTGCTGGGCCGGCCAATGCCGTTTTCTTCGAGCTCTTTAACCAAAGACGCTTCTGAAAATCTCGGAGGGGGCATTGTAAAATGCTGTTTTGGTTCCAATTCATTGAGTTTTAAAATCCCCCCTTCGCTCAGTTCGGGAAAATCATCTTTTTTCTTTTGGCTTTCACTTTCAATTTGATAATCAGTGGTCATATACAGCGTCATAAAACCGGGAAATGCCACCGATGAACCGCTTGCTGAAAAAAGATATGGACCGGCCGCAATCGATATGGAGATCTTGTTCATAAGGGCTTGCTTCATCTGTGATGCAACAAAGCGTTTCCAGATAAGCTCGTATAGCGCAAACTGATCTTTGGAAAGGAAGGGTTTTATTTTTTCCGGTGTATTAAAGACCGATGTGGGACGTATGGCTTCATGGGCATCTTGAGCTTTTTTTCGGTTTTTGAAAAAACGTGGCTTTTGAAGTGCATACTCATCCCCAAATTTCTCCCGTACGAGTTCAAGGGCTTCCATTGCAGCTTCCTTGGAAATTCGGATGGAATCCGTACGCATGTATGTGATGAGTCCTTCAGGTTCACCAGGGGATAGCTCTACACCTTCATAGAGCTGCTGAGCCACAACCATGGTTTTTTTTGCGGAAAATCTTAGTTTCCGGATGGCTTCCTGTTGTAGTTTGCTGGTGATAAACGGAGGGGATGGATTTCTTTTTACTGTTTTTTTCTGTATTTTTTCAACGATAAATTTTTCTTCGGACAGTTCTTCAATGATAACATTTGATGTCTTTTCATCGGGGATTTTAATTTTTCCCCCATTTTTTTTGACCAGCTTTGCCGTAAACGGCGGGGGTGAATTGTCCTCGAGATGGGCGGTAATCGACCAGTATTCTTCAGTTTCAAAGGCCTGGATGGCCCGCTCTCTATCACAAATGATTCGTACGGTAACAGACTGAACGCGGCCGGCACTGAGCCCCCCTTTTACTTTACGCCACAACAAAGGGGAGACCTGGTATCCCACCAGTCTGTCGAGAATCCTGCGTGCCTGTTGTGCTGCATACTTATTTTGGTTGAGTTTATCGGGCGATTTTATCGCTTCATGGATGGCATTTTTTGTGAGCTCATGAAAAAGTACCCTGTGAAATATTCTCCCCTTTTTTTTAAGTATTTCAGCCGTGTGCCATGCAATGGCTTCGCCCTCTCTGTCCGGGTCCGGCGCAAGGTATATCTCTGTCGCATCACCTGCGGCCTGTCTTAAAGATTTTATAACTTTTTGCTTGCCGGGGATATTCGTGTACTTGGGTTTGAACCCCTCTTCAATGTTGATTCCAATTTCCTTTGCCGGAAGGTCTTTTATATGGCCGACGGTGGCGGCGACGTTATATTCCTTGCCGAGATATTTTTTAATGGTTCTTATCTTTGTGGGGGATTCCACGACGACTAGGGGTTTGGACACTATATTACCTCACTTCTTCAATTTTTGAAAATAACTTGCCCGGAGATTGCTGTGCAATACCTTTGAGTTCAAGTTGCAGCAGTATGCTCGAAAGCCTGCCGGCTTCAATGGAAAGCTTTCTATCAATGTCATCGATGTGAACAGGATACGGTTCAAGAGATTCAAACACAAGCCTCTCATCGGGTGATAATCGTGATATCTTTTTTATTTTATTATCGGCGGGATTGTTTTTTCCAACAGGCGTTTTGATCATATGTGAAAGTTCTTCCATAATATCCTGGGCATGTTCCACGAGTTTGGCGCCTTGTTTAATCAGTGTGTGAGTTCCGGTGCTTTTAAAGGACTGGATACTTCCGGGAACCGCAAATACCTCCCGGTTCTGTTCTGCCGCCAGACGCGCTGTTATTAGTGATCCGCTTCGTTTTGTTGCTTCGACGACCACCGTACCAAGGGACATACCGCTGATGATCCTGTTGCGCCTGGGGAAATTGTGAGCATCGGGCTCTGTTTTCAGTGGGAATTCCGAAATAACAGCACCGTTTTCGGCAATTTGATGAAAAAGTTTTCGGTTTTGTTCCGGATAAACTCTTTCAAGACCGCTTCCAAGAACAGCAATGGTACTTCCTTTGCCCATGAGCGCCCCTTCGTGTGCAGCCGAATCAATACCCACAGCCATGCCGCTGGCAATTGTCATTTTAAGCTTAACCAAGTCGTGACAAAGCCGCCGGGTTGTAGAGATACCATAACGGGTTGCATTTCTGGAACCGACAACCGCTATGTTTCTAATGGAACCGTTAAGACGACCAAAAACATACAAAAAAGGCGGTGGATCAGGTATCTGCAGCAAGAGGGGAGGATACTCAGTATTTGTCATTGTGACAATTTTATATCTTTTTTGCATAACGAGATCGAGATCCTTTTTCACCGAATCACCAATTTTGCGCTGTTTTATTGCAGCCACAAGACGAGGCGTTATACCTTCAACCTCGACAAGATCTTCCTGGGTTGCTTCAAGAACAAGCTCCGGAGAATTAAAACGGTCTATAAGGCGCTTGAAAAGGAGATCTCCTATGCCGGGGACATTTTTCAGGACAAACCATGGTAGAATATTGTCCACTTCTTATTTTTTCCCACGAACCTGCCAGGCAAGAAGTATGGGGCTTGCAACGTAAACTGAAGAGTAGGTCCCGACGACGATGCCCACAAGCAATGCGAATGCGAAGTCATGAATAATTCCACCTCCCAAAACAAACAGAGCAATAACCACAACAAGGGTTGTCAGGGAGGTCAGTATCGTTCGGCTCAGGGTCTCATTTACGCTTCTGTTGATTATGATTTCCAAAGGATTTTTGTGATATTTTCTTAAATTTTCTCTGATTCTGTCAAAAACAATAATGGTATCGTTGAGTGAATATCCGATGATTGTGAGAAGGGCGGCGATAATCGGAAGTGTAAACTCCTTGTTAAATAGGGAGAATATGCCGACAGTAATGGTAACATCATGGATAAGCGCCACAGTGGCACCCATGGCGTATTTCAACCCGAGAAACCAGAAAAGTGCAAGGGATACAAGTATTGCCGCAGCTATGAGATAAGGAACACTGACATTAAAAAAAGAAAGAAAATAAACTGCCCCCATGAGCACTCCGGCTATGACACCGCTTAAAAGCCATTTGAGTTCAAACCGGCCGGATATATATATGGCGATAAAAAGTAGTGAGTAGAACATGGCAAACAGGGCTTTTTCCCGCAAATCCTTCCCCACCTGGGGGCCAACCATCTCAACACGACGCACGGTTACGCCTTTTCCCGTTGAGGATTCAAGGGCCTGTTGCACCTTTAGGGAAAATCCTCCCGAGGTCATGACAGACCTGTCGGTGCGGATAAGATACTCGTTTTCGCTTTGCTCTCCGAACCCTTGGACCGAGGATTTCCCGAGATCTATGGCGTTAAGACCGGATTTGATATTTTTCAAGCTTACAGGTTCGTTAAATTTGACCTGAACCAGTGTTCCACCGGCAAAATCGATACCGAATTTAGGCCCTCCGTGGAATACAAGAGAAGCGATGCTGACAAGGATCATTGCTATAGAAACAAAGAAAGCGATTTTACGTTTACCAACAAAATTGATATCAATATCAGGTTTTACAAACTGCATGAATGACCCCTAAATGCTTAAGCGCTTCGTTTTTCGTTTTACCAAGTAATAGTCAAATACCATCCGGGTAAGAATCAGGGCTGTAAACAGACTTGCAATGACCCCAAGGCTGAGTGTTACGGCAAATCCTTTGACAGGTCCGGTGCCGAACTGGAAGAGGACAAGTGCCGCGATCAGTGTCGTGACATTGGCATCAAGGATGGTAAGTGTCGCTCTGTCATAGCCCGCATCCACGGCTGCACGCGGTGTCTTACCGATACGCAGTTCTTCCCTGATCCGCTCAAATATAAGAACATTGGCATCCACAGCCATACCGATAGTGAGGATGATCCCTGCAATGCCCGGGAGTGTCAGGGTTGCCTGAAATCCGGCAAGACCTCCGGCAATCAGAAGAATATTGAGAATCAGTGCAAGGTCTGCAATGAGTCCAGCACCTCTGTAATATACAATCATGAACAGAATAACAAGGATGCCGCCGACACACATGGAAATGAGGCCTTTGTTTATAGAATCGGTTCCCAAAGAAGGACCTACGGTCCTTTCCTCAAGAATATTAACCGGTGCCGGGAGGGCGCCTGCACGGAGTGCAATGGCGAGATCCCTCGCTTCTTCAGTGGTAAACTGTCCGGTAACACGGGCCTTTCCGCCGGAGATCTTTTCCTGGATAACCGGGGCTGAATAAACCTTTTTGTCCAATACGATGGCCAGACGTTTTTTTACATTTTCTCCGGTGATTCTTTCAAAATCCCTGCCGCCCTTTTTGTCGAAATCAATTGAAACATAAGGCTCGTTATATTGAGAGTCGATTTGAACCCTTGCGTCGGTAAGATTGGCGCCGGTCAAAAGGGTCCTTTTCTTTAAAAGATAGGGGGTTTTATGAATACGCTTGGTGGCGGGGTCTTCCTTAACCCCATAAAGCACCTCACTTCCGGGAGGAATATTTCCTTTAAGAGCGTCATTAACGTCGTGGGTTTCATCCACAAGTTTGAATTCCAAAAGGGCTGTTTTGCCGATTAAAGCTTTGGCTCTCTTGGTATCCTTTATTCCAGGGAGTTGGATGAGGATCCGTTTTTCACCCTGCCGGCGGATATCGGGTTCGCTGACGCCAAACTGGTCGATTCGGTTTCTGATGGTTTCAAGAGCCTGATCAGCTGCCAATTTCTTGATTTGATCGGTCTCTCTATCCGGAAGATCGATCTGCATGGTTAGGACGTCGCCATCCATTGATCTTGAAAAGATACGCATATTTTTAAACTCCTTGTCGAGAATCTTTTCGAATCCATCAATATGTTTTTGTCCTTCCAGTTTGATCAATATCCGGTTTCCTTCTATGCGATTCAAAGTGGCATATCGAATATGTTCTTTTTTTGAAAAGCTCCGGATTTCCTGAATTATACGTTCAATGGTGCCTTCCACAGCTTTATCGGTATCGACTTCAAGGGCCAGGTGCATGCCGCCTTGAAGATCAAGGCCGAGATTTATTTTTTTATGCGGCCAAAAAGATGGGTTTATAGTGGGAAGAACATAAATAATCGCTGCAATCATAACTCCAAAAACAGCCAGAACTCGCCAAGAAAGATTGCTCAATGATCTTTTCCTTATTGATGATTATGAATTTGTCTCACTTTTTTTTGCTATCCTGAGGCGGTGACGAGGATTGTACCACCTGGGAAAGATTTCCACGGGCAATCTTCACACGGACCCTGTCTGCAATTTCAACCGTCAATGTTGCGTCACTGAGGGCTGTTACTCGACCATGTAATCCGCCACTGGTTACGATACGGTCCCCTTTTCTAACCTGACTGATCATTTCACGATGTTGCTTGGCCTTCTTTTGCTGGGGCCGGATAAGTAAAAAATAGAATATGACGAACATGAGGACAATGGGGATAAGAGATGTAAATCCGCCTGCCCCTTCTCCTCCCCCAATTCCACCCTGGCCCATTGCATATGCAATATTTATCAAGATAAAACCTCCTTAGTAGTTATTTGGATTATATGTTTAACAGTTTGTCTATATACCAATAAATGATCAAAATGAAGCTGATATACTGTAATTTGTCTCTCAGGTCAAATAGTTCTTTAATTCGGCGGTATCCAGAGCGTCCCACCGTCAAATTGAATACGGTTTACATGTTTATAGTCAATGAGATCCAGAAATGCAAAAATTTGATCCATATTATAGACGACCACTTTGGTCAAGGGAAAGATCAAATTAAGGTCAACATCAAGTTTATGTTCTCTGATGTTGTAGATGTTCACCGTATGCTCCGAGAATTTAAGAATCTTACCGATACCCGAACTGCTTCCTCTTTCAAGGGGTTCATCCGAACGGGGTGACAGTTGGACACCTTTGTGATCGAAATAATCTTTTAGAAAGGTAAAATGGATATTCCAGATATTTTCTCCAGGCCGGACCACGTGAATCCCGAATGATTCTATTTTTTCTTTTGTCGTCACATCCTGTGATTTGAGGTCTTTTTCCACGATATCACCACTTTTTAGACGAATCTTTTCCAAAATTTCCTGCATTGAAACCGTTGAATCGCCGATTTTAATTGATTCATTGGATTGTGCAATAATATCAACTCCTTTATCAACTCCATATTGTGCTTTTCGCTGTTGCATGAGTTCCTTGAGCTCTTTGTTTTCTTCAATTTTGCTGTAATCGATAATTGGCCCCGCGTTTGAAGGAATTTGAATATTATCAGCTCCTTTTTGTGTTTCGGGTTTTAATTCTTGTTTCATCAGAAACCTGATACCCGTAAATGCGCCAACAAGCACCATAGCGATGATGACAACCCCAATAACTCTATTTGCCTTTTTTACAGGTTTTTTTGGCATCACTTTACCTTTAGAAAATAATTATAGATATCATGTATATAGGGTGTCCTTGGCTTTCGCTCATTTAGGGCAAAGATCGGTTCTATTCTTGACAGTTAATTTCGCTCATGCCGGGAATAATTTTTGTATCCCCCTCAATGGTGATGGAAAGGCCTCTCCTGAGTTCCAGATCTAGAATTTCTTTGCGTTTCTTATTTAAAAGGTAATCGGCAACACCGTGCGGGACGATGCCTTTGACACTTGAAATTTCAGCTTTTATGGTTTCAAGGCGAAGTCGGCGGAGAAAGTCAAGGGCCAGCGTTTCAATAGAGGGGACCATTCCCTTCCCTTTGCAATGACTGCAGGGCTCGAAACTGCTGGATTCGATAGAGGGACGAATTCGCTGTCTCGACATTTCCATCAAGCCAAATTTTGAAATTTTACCGATATTTGTTTTGGCCTTATCCGGTTTCACCCAATTTTTAACGGCCCTTTCAACTTCTAGTTTGTGTTTGGAGTCTTTCATGTCGATGAAATCGATGACAATAAGGCCGCCCAAGTCTCTGAGTCGTAACTGGCGTGCAATTTCCTCGGCTGCTTCAATATTGGTTTGAAGTGCGGTTTGTTCAATGGACTTTTTTTTGGTTGCCTTACCTGAATTAACGTCGATGGAGACGAGTGCTTCAGTCGGTGCTATTACAAGAGTCCCGCCGGATTTAAGTTTTACATGACTCGCGTAAATCGATGAAATCTGATCTTCAAGTTGGTATTTGGTGAATATCGGCCTGTCCTCTTTGTAATATTTGACGATTTTTTGATGTTTCGGCGATATGATGTTAACAAAGTCTTTAACGACACGGTATACGGCATCATCATCGATGAGGATTTCGGTTACATCAGGGGTGAAGTAATCGCGTATGGATCTTACGGCAAGATTTTGCTCTTTATAAAGCAATACAGGTGCTTTTGCATTTGTCACATTTTTTTTGATGTTCTTCCACAGGCGCAAAAGATAGTTTACATCTTTTAACATGCGTTGTTTAGTAATGTTTATACCTGCAGTGCGGACAATAATACCGAATCCCTCGGGTATCTTAAGTTTGTCGAAGATACTTTTTAAACGGTTACGCTCGTCTTCATCTTCTATTTTGCGTGAGATTCCCCGGCTGTCGCTTCCAGGCATAAGCACTAAGTATCGACCGGGCAAAGATATAAAAGTTGTAAGCATGGCACCCTTTTTCATGAAGGGATCTTTGGTCACCTGCACCAAGAGCTCTTGGCCACGCTTGACCATTTTTAATATGGATCTATCTTTAGAGGGATTGTTTTGAAAATAATCGCTGTGGATTTCATTTTTTTGCAAAAAACCGTGACGATCAGCGCCAAAATCTATAAATGCGGCCTGAAGGCTTGGTTCAATGCGAGAGATAATTGCCTTGTAAATGTTGCCATGGATAATTTCTTTTCCTGAACTTTCAATATGGAATTCTTCAAGCTTCAAGTCCTTGACTTTTGCAATTCTGCATTCCTCGGGATCTATGGCATTGATAAGGATTTTACCGCTCATGAAATAGTTTTCCAGTTTAGGTTAAGAACAATTAGCCCGAATGTTTCATGAAAATTTTCGAGAGGCCTTTTTAAAGGATTGTTTATGGGCAAAAACAGGCTTTAATCTTAAGCACTTGTTCTTCTAAATGAATATGAAATTGTCATGTACAAGTCAAATGATTTCTTGCCCGAGCAAAATTAAGGTCTTATGACTTGCTATTTGCATCGTGTTGTGGCATGGAACCTATTATCCTATTGGGATGATGAGGACATATGAAATTAGGATATTACAAGTGAATTTGGGGGCTTCGTCCCAATTGGAATAGTGGAGTAATGGAATGATGGGTTTAAAAGAGTTTTTGATAATTTAAATAGGTTGTTTTTGCTCTTGTCTCCAATATTCCAATATTCCAACATTCCATTCTTCCATGCTGACGGCATAAACAAACCGCCATTAAAAGAATTGTGATTTCGTTAAGTTGTAGAAAATTCTGAAACATTTTGGATTGCAATATTTTTTCGAGGTTAATCATATAAAATGGATGAACGATACGATCCCAGGAAAATAGAATCTAAATGGCAAAATTTCTGGGAAGAGGCAAAGCTTTTTAAGGTCAAAGAGGATCCGAATAAAGAAAAGTATTATCTGCTTGAGATGTTTCCTTATCCTTCCGGCAAAATCCACATGGGGCATGTGAGAAACTATACCATCGGAGATGTTGTTGCGAGATACAAAAGAATGCAAGGGTTTAATGTCCTTCATCCCATGGGCTGGGATGCATTTGGCATGCCGGCGGAAAACGCTGCAATTGCAAATAATAGTCATCCGGCCAAGTGGACTTATGAAAATATCGATGCCATGCGATTCCAGTTGAAGCGTCTGGGTTTTTCCTATGATTGGGATCGAGAAATCGCTACCTGCAGTCCTGAATATTATCAGTGGGAACAGTGGCTTTTTTTAAAAATGTATGAAAAGGGGATGGCCTATCGTAAGGAATCCTTTGTGAACTGGTGTGAACACTGCCAGACAGTACTTGCCAACGAACAGGTAGAAGCCGGTTTGTGCTGGAGATGTGGCCAACTGGTTCGACAGAAAAAGCTCTGGCAATGGTTTTTCCGTATTACCGATTATGCCCAGGATCTCTTGTCGTATTGTGAAAAGCTGCCGGGTTGGCCTGAAAAGGTTATTACGATGCAGAAAAATTGGATCGGAAAGAGTTCGGGTGCGGAAATTCGGTTTCCCATAGAAAACTCGGATGAGCAGATACCGGTTTTTACAACACGACAGGATACCGTATATGGGGCGACGTTTATGTGCCTTGCACCGGAGCACCCGCTGGTGGTCAAACTGTCCGGAGGAACTCCGCAAGAACTAGAAGTATCCGAGTTTATCCATCGCATATCCTTGCAGGATCGATCGGTTAAAGCCGTGGAAAGTTATGAAAAAGAGGGCGTTTATATTGGTGCATATTGTATCAATCCTTTAAGCGGTATTCGTATGCCGATCTATACAGCCAACTTTGCGCTTATGGAATATGGTACCGGGGCTGTTATGTCCGTTCCATCGCATGATCAGCGAGATTTTGAATTTGCCCGTAAGTATGGTCTTGAAGTCATTGTGGTTGTAAAACCTCATGATGCCGATCTCGATCCCGCCACAATGACCGAGGCCTTTGCCGGTGAAGGTGTTATGATTAATTCCGGTCGGTTCAATGGAATAGATAGTGTACAAGCGCTGGACGATATCGCTTCTTATTTGGAAGAAAAGGGCATCGGAAAGAAAACAACCAGCTTCAGGCTAAGGGATTGGGGGATTTCAAGACAGCGATACTGGGGTGCGCCAATACCTATCATTCATTGTGAAAAATGCGGTATTGTTCCAGTCCCTGAAAAAGACCTTCCCATTTTGCTTCCCGAAGATGCCGATCTTCTTGAAGGCGGTAAATCACCATTATCGACCCTTGAATATTTTACAAAGACGCCTTGTCCGGCCTGTGGCAGTTCCGAGGCCAGACGAGAAACCGATACAATGGATACGTTCGTAGAGTCTTCGTGGTATTATGAAAGATATTGCAGTCCGAACTGTAAAACTGCCATGTTTGACCGTGAAGCCGTTGATTACTGGATGCCTGTTGATCAGTATATCGGTGGTGTTGAACATGCGATTTTACATCTGCTCTATTCCAGATATTACACCCGTGTTCTATACGATTTTGACCTTGTTAAATATAAAGAACCTTTTACACGGCTTTTGACCCAGGGAATGGTTTGTAAAGAGACGGTTTCCTGTCCTGAACACGGCTTTCTTCTCCCTGAAGAAATAAAAGAAGCCGGTGAAGAACGGCTGTGTAAACAATGCGGTCAGCAGGCCATCGTCGGTCGTGTTGAAAAGATGTCCAAGTCAAAAAAGAACGTTATCGATCCCAACATTCTTTTAAAAAAATTTGGTGCTGATACCACAAGACTCTTCTGCCTTTTTGCAGCTCCGCCTGAAAGAGACCTGGAATGGAGCGAACAGGGCGTTGAGGGCGGTTATCGCTTTCTAAACCGTGTGTGGCGACTGGCTTTAAATTGGGGGAGCTTAATTCGTGACGCCAAGCCTTTTAACGGCAGTCCGGATCAGCTGGAGGGCGATGCTATCGCGCTATTCAAAAAAAACCATGCAACGATTAAAAAGGTGACCAGAGATATCGAAGACAGATTTCATTTCAATACCGCTATCAGTGCAGTAATGGAACTCGTAAATACAATGTACGGAATCGGTTTTACTGAAAAGAACCCCCAAAACATCGAGGTCATACGGCTATCCATGGAATCTGTTGCGCTTCTCTTATCACCCATTGTCCCTCATTTTGCCGAAGAATTGTGGGAGGCGCTTGGATTTGATACCAGCATCCTGCTGGCTTCATGGCCGTCATACAGGGAGGACGCTCTGATCAAAGATGAGCTCTTGATCGTGGTACAGGTCAACGGCAAACTTAGAAGCAAGTTCCACGTAGATGCAGATGCAGATGACGATACCCTAAAAGAAATGGCGCTTTCAGACGAAAGAGTCTTAAAATTTGTCGATGGCAAACCCATTAAAAAAATTATTGTTGTCAAAGAGAAACTCGTTAATATCGTAGTATAATCTAACATTGAAATTCTGCTCCTCTGTATCCGGATTCTTTACTTTATGAACTTTACAGCTATAACAGTCTTCTTTTATCATCAAAAATATATCTGGGCGGTCATTTTTATCCCTTTGTTTTTTTCGGCTTGCGGTTATCGGTTTGCAGGGAGTGGAAATTTACCGGAAGGAATACAGACAGTTGCCATAGAAATTTTTGAGAACCGCACCCCGGAAACCGGGCTGGAAAATACCATTACAAATGCCCTGATATATGAATTTACCCGGAAGGGAAGAACTGTTCAGAAAAATAGCAAGGAGGCTGACGCAATCCTTACCGGTGTTATTGCATCTGAGCGCATCACGACAATTTCCCGTCAAGCGCAGCAAAGCCCTCTTGCAAGGCGGGTTGAAATTACCGTCAATTTGAAGTTAACAGGTTCGGGTGGTGGGGTAAAATGGTCCGCATCAGGTGTTTCAGGATTCGAAGAATATGATGTGGCGACGGACAAACAGGCTACCGAGTTCAACAAGCGCCAAGCCATCGAAACCCTTTCTAAAAAACTTGCAGAAAAAGTCCACAATCGTTTAACAGACGATTTTTAAAGAATTCAACAAAAAAGCGCATCGTACAAAAAATGTAGAAGTTTCATCTCATTTTGCACGTTGCGCTTTTTTCCGGTTAGGCGGAGGTAGTATTTACCAATTTCGATAGGCGTGAAATTTTGCGAGAAGCCGTCTTTTTGTGAATCACACCTTTTTGGGCTGCCCTATCAATGTTCGATTTCGCCATTTCGAGTTTTTTCAATGCCGCTTCTTTCGAGTTTTCGCTCACAGAAAGTCGCACATCTTTGACAATACTTTTTACCCTTGTTTTAACGGATTTATTGCGCAACCGCCTGATCTCGTTCTGACGCGCGCGTTTGAGTGCTGATTTATGATTGGCCAATTTCTTAATTAACTCCTTTCATTATTAATTTAAAAGGTGTAAATTATTAACTTATTAAATATATGTCAAGAATTTTTTATTCGACCCGCCACTTAAAAGACTTTTAAACCATATTCGAGTGCTAAACTGAAGTTTTTGTAATAATTTAGTCCTTTGAAACAAATCGATTTTATAGGAGCTTCAGGGTATGATTAAATTTTTGGCTGGAAGCTGTCTGAGTGGATTAGGGATCGTTTTGAAAGAACCATAGGCGATTTAACTTTATGGACGAAACCACCTGTTAAAACAGGGATCTTTATTAATAGCCCGGGCAGGTTCTTTCATTACGAGCCCTTATTCACGAGTTCTTTCAGCAAAAATTTAATTATACCCTGAAGCGGTAATGTTTTCAAAAGGCTAAAGTGTTTCAAGTTTTTTAATTAATTTCTGTGAATCATGAACCCTTCAAAAAAAAACCCCGATCATGAAAATGACCGCGTAACCAAAGCCGCAGGAGTTGTTGGATCAGCGACGTTATTGAGCCGTATTTTCGGATTTATAAGAGATGTTGTCATTGCCTGGTTTTTCGGTGCCGGATTGAGCTCAGATGCATTCTTTGTGGCTTTCAGAATCCCAAACCTTTTAAGAAGGCTTTTTGCCGAGGGTTCTTTAAGCGTTGCATTTATCCCTGTATTTACTGACACTCTCATAAATCGAGGAAAAGATGAAGCCTTTGAAATGGCAAGATCCGCCATAAGACTGTTGTCGGTGCTGCTGGTTGTCGTTGCCATTGCAGGTATTTTTTTGTCTCCACTTATCATTCGCATCATTGCACCCGGCTTTACCGATTCACCTGAAAAATTGTCCGTCACCATTTTTCTCACGCGAATCATGTTCCCGTATATCTTCTTTATCGGAATGGTTGCTCTTTCCATGGGAATCCTTAATGTTCTGGGTCACTTCGCTGCACCGGCCCTTGCCCCTGTTTTTTTGAACATCTCCATTATATGTTCGGTTTTTTTAATTTCACCGCACATGACCGATCCTGTAACAGGTCTGGCCGTCGGTGTGGTGATCGGTGGTATTTTGCAGCTTGGGTTTCAGGTGCCGTTTTTGATTAAAAAAGGATTCTATTTTTGGCAAAAAGCAAAAATTTTCCATCCCGGCCTCAAGAAAATAGGCCTGTTGATGATTCCCACCATATTCGGCGCTGCTGTCTATCAAATCAATATCCTGGTGGGGACCCTTTTGGCTTCACTGCTTCCCGAAGGAAGCGTTTCGTATCTATATTATGCCGATCGTTTGGTGCAGTTTCCCCTTGGGATATTTGCAATAGCAACCGCAACCGCTGTTTTGCCGAGTATTTCAAGACAGGCCGCAAAAAAGGACTTGCAGGCGGTCCGGGATACCTTTGAATATGCTATGAAACTGGTTTTTTTTATTACCATTCCCTCGATGGTCGGCCTGATAGTATTAAGGGAGCCGATCGTTGCGTTATTATTTAAAAGGGGTGCTTTTGATGCACAGGCCGCACATTTGACTGCATATGC
The DNA here is from genome assembly GCA_964195835.1 of uncultured Nitrospinaceae bacterium. Lineage (GTDB taxonomy): Bacteria > Desulfobacterota > Desulfobacteria > Desulfobacterales > UBA11574 > UBA11574. Next base: position 27,549 of record CAXMTB010000008.1, read on the forward strand.
CCTTTTATACTATAGTGTTGGATTATGGGCTTTTTCAGCCGTGCGGATTGTGGTTTCAACATTTTATGCACTGCAGGATACGAAAACTCCGGTACGAATGGGTGTCATATCTGTCTGTGCCAATATCATTCTTGGCATCGTTCTCATGGGGCCACTGGGGCATGGAGGGATTGCGCTCGCCACTTCTCTGGCTTCCATGTTAAACCTTGGACTTCTTGCCCGGGCTTTAAAGACAAAGCTCGGCATGCTGGAATTGAAAACGATTATGACGTCCGTTTATAAGACAATAATCTGTTCAGTATTCATGGGTGCTGCTGTCTGGGCGGCTGCTCTATTCATTATTCCTTCTGAAGGCGGGAGTCTGATGGGCCTTTTCTTTGGGCTTGTAGGAAGTATAATTATCGGCCTCGTGTTTTATGGTTCTTTTTCTTTGTTGCTTAAAAGTCGGGAATTGGAGAAGGTTATGGCCATAGCCAGAAAGGGGAAGGATAAAGCGTGAGTTTGAAGAAAAAAATAATGCTTGTTTTAGCAATAATGACGATGTGTTTGATGTTGTTGTTTATCGTGTTCGGAGAAAATGGCCTTACGGATCTGTATAAACTTAAAATGGAAAAGGATAACTTGTCGAAAAAAAGCGATGAACTTAAAAAGAAAAATATCTCTTTATATCGTGAAATAGAGCGGTTGAAGAATGACCCCGGATATGTTGAAGATGTGGCCAGAAAGGAGTTGGGTGTCATCGGCAAAGACGAAGTGATTATCAAGGTAAAAAAAGAAAGGTCCAAAAAAATTGAGTAAAGACGATGTCTTTTATACCCGGACAATGGCAAAAGTTTATGCTGATCAGGGTAATTTATTAAAAGCCGCCGAAATCTACAGATATCTTTTAGAATGTGAACCCGAACGCCAGGATCTTATGGATGCACTTTCTGAAATTGAGAGGAAACTTAGTGAAAAATTGCCGGATGATCTTATCAAGCTGTTCGACAGGTGGATTGATCTTGTGCTTAAGTATCATAACTTGCAAAAACTTGTGAGGTTTAAAAATTATCTCAGCGGACCGAAATAAATTTTTTAAGGAAAAAAAATTTTATGAAAAGTATTATCGACAACAAAAATATCGTTCTGGGAGTATCCGGAGGCATCGCTGCATATAAAAGTGTTGAGCTTTTGAGACTTCTTGTAAAAGAAGGTGCCAATGTCCGGGTCATTATGACAAAAAACGCCCAAGCGTTTGTGGGGGCATTGACCTTTGAAGCCTTATCCGGTCAAGCGGTGTGCGCGGATCTTTTTGAGAAAAGCGATGATGCATCCATAAGGCACATTGACTGGGCCGCACAAGCAGATGCCGCGGTGATCGCCCCGGCAACCGCCAACATTATCGGTAAGCTGGCCAACGGGATTGCCGATGATGCCCTAAGTACCTTCATGATGGCTGTAACGTGTCCTGTGATCCTCTGCCCTTCAATGAACACGCATATGTATGAAAGCAATGCCGTACAGAGAAATCTTGAAGTACTCCGGTCTGATGGGTATTTTGTCATAGACCCGGAGTCCGGGAGCCTGGCATGCGGAACTACAGGACCCGGTCGTCTTCCTGAACCTCATGACATATTGGACAGAACTGTTTTTTACCTTACGCCCAAAGATCTGAAAGATAAGAAAATACTTGTTACCGCCGGTCCCACCAGAGAACCTATCGATCCTGTCAGATTTGTCAGCAACCCTTCTTCCGGCAAAATGGGCTTTGCAGTTGCAAAGGCTGCCGAGTATAGAGGCGGCAAGGTTACTTTGATTACCGGTCCGACAAACCTTTTGGATCCCAACAATGTTGCCGTGATCAGGGTGAACACAGCCAAAGAGATGGCTCTTGCTGTATTTGAGAATATGGAGAATTCCGATATCATTATCAAAACAGCTGCGGTTTCCGATTACCGGCCTAAGGATTATGCAGAACAAAAACTCAAGAAAAATAAGGATGAACTGGTTTTGTCTCTGGAAAGAACCCAGGATATTCTAAAAGAAATCGGCAGGAATAAAAACGAACAGATTCTCGTAGGATTTGCTGCGGAAACAGAACGCCTTGAACGACATGCAGAACAAAAACTGGCTGAAAAAAATCTCGACCTCATTGTCGGCAATATCGTGGGTCATCCTGATTCCGGTTTCGGTGCCGACAAAAATACGGTAACACTGTTTTATAAAGACGGCACAAAAGAGAATTTACCCAAAATGCCCAAAAATGATGTTGCAAATCTTTTGCTGGATCGGATATTAAAAATTTTATGACATTTTTCGAATCCAATCCCCATTTATTAAAATCAGGGATTACCACCACACTTGAAGATATAACGACTTTTTTCAGATTATTGTCTGAAAACGGATGTCAGGGGTTTGAATGTTCAAAGGAAAGCCTCAAAAAGATTGAAAGCTGGGGACGTAAAGAGGGATTTTCGTCAGAAACCCTTGAGGCAATTCGAACGGACCTGGGGGACTGCAGACGCTGCAGGCTTTCTGAAGATCGGAAAAACATTGTATTCGGCACCGGCGATCCCCATGCGAGGCTCATGTTTGTGGGTGAAGGACCGGGATATGATGAGGATCAAATGGGTGAACCCTTTGTTGGGGCTGCAGGAAAGCTTCTTACCAAAATCATCGAAGCGATAGATCATACGCGAGAACAGGTCTATATCTGCAATATCATTAAGTGTCGTCCTCCCGGAAACAGAAATCCAATGGCAGATGAGATCGAAGTATGCTTTCCTTTTTTAAAACGCCAGATTGCATCCGTAAAACCGGATATTATTTGTGCACTGGGGACTTTTGCCGCTCAGACACTTCTTGAAACCAAATCGCCGATTTCAAAACTCAGAGGAAGTTTTTACGATTATATGGGGACAAGGGTGTTACCGACCTATCATCCTGCATATTTGCTTCGTAATCCAAACAAGAAGCGGGATGTTTGGGAGGATATGAAAAAAATAATGAAAGCCATGGGGTCTTACTAGAAAGCAAATTAGATAATAGACATAACCCTTAACAATTTAAAATGTTACCGAATCCTTCTCACAAGTGCCTAAAGTTTGAAGTGATCTAAAGTTTACCCCGTGAAATGCGAAGCCTATTTCTCTGGGGTGCCTAAAGTTGAGGTAGCGCTAACGCGCTGTCATTAAAAATGAAGAAAATAATTTTTATTTTACCGGCTTTGTTATTATTTTTATTTTGCTTTCCCGGAAATAATTTGGCGGCCGAAAATGAAGTCTATATCATTGAAATTTCGGGCTCCATCAATCCCGCTGTGGCTGATTTTTTAAAAAAGGGAATTAACAAGGCTTCCGGGGATGGCGTTTCATGTATCATTATTAAGATCGACACGCCCGGCGGCCTTGCTGAATCGATGCGCAAAATCGTCATGGCAATCTTTGCAAGCAAGGTTCCGGTTGTGACTTATGTTGCACCCAGCGGCGCCAGGGCCGCTTCGGCAGGTGTCATGATTACCATCGCTGCAGACATTGCTGCCATGGCGCCGGGAACAAATATTGGTGCCGCACATCCGGTGGGCGCCGGCGGCAAGGATATCGGCGGGAAAATGTCTGAAAAAGTCACCAATGATATGGTTGCCTATGTCAAAAGTATAGCCCAGAAAAGGGGAAGGAACGTTAAATGGGTTGAAAAGGCGGTTCGCGAAAGCGTTTCCGTGACGGAGACCGAAGCCCTTAAGGCAAATGTCATCGATATTGTGGCAAAAGATCTGGATGATTTGATACGTCAGATTAACGGTCGTAAAATTGAAAACAAAGGGGTTTTAAAACTTGATAATCCTAAAAAAACGATGATTGAGGAAAGCTTGCGGACCAAGGTTTTAAAGATCATCAGTGATCCGAATGTAGCGTATATTCTTATGATGATCGGTCTTGCCGGTCTCTATTTTGAACTGTCTCACCCCGGTGCCGTGCTTCCCGGAGTTGTCGGCGGGATATCGATTATTCTGGCATTTTTTGCATTTCAGACCATACCGGTCAACTATGCCGGATTTCTGCTTATTATTCTTGCCATTGTTTTTTTTATCATGGAGATGAAAATCGCGAGTTACGGTCTTTTGAGTATTGCAGGCATTACCTCACTTTTACTGGGCTCCTTGATGTTGTTTGAAAGCAACGGCACCGATATGAGATTGTCGTGGAAAGTGCTTGTACCGACACTTATGGTCGTTTCCGGTTTTTTTGTCGCTATTTCAGGGCTGGTTTTTAAATCTCAGCTGTTAAAGCCAAAAACGGGTGCAGGGGGTCTTTTGGGGGAAATCGGAGTGGTTAAAGAACCCATATTGCAGGAAGGCAAGGTGTTTGTTCACGGAGAACTGTGGAAAGCGATTTCAAAAAATCCTATCGAAAAGGGGGCCAAGGTTAGAGTTGTAAAAGTTGAGAACCTTGTTCTGGAAGTGGAACCTATAGAATAGATACAGGAGAATAAAATGTATACATTAATCGCAGTAGTTGTAGTTACAATTTTTTTTCTCTCTGCAGCCATACGCATCTTAAATGAATATGAACGAGGTGTTATCTTCAGACTCGGCAGAGTGATAAAGGCAAAAGGACCGGGGTTGATCATACTGATTCCGGTCATAGACAAAATGGTAAAGGTCAGCATGCGCCTTGTCGCCATGGATGTGGACCCTCAGGACGTCATCACCAGGGACAATGTTTCCGTAAAGGTGAATGCGGTCATCTATTTTAGGGTCATCGAACCCATAAAAGCTGTTGTTGAAGTTGAAGATTACACCTATGCGATGTCCCAACTGGCCCAGACAACCTTGAGAAGCGTATGCGGTCAGGCGGAGCTTGATGAACTATTGTCTGCAAGGGAAAAAATCAATTCTCAACTCCAGGAAATTCTCGACACCCATACGGATCCGTGGGGGATAAAAGTCGCAACCGTAGAGCTTAAGCATATTGATTTGCCCCAGGAAATGCAGCGATCTATGGCCAAGCAGGCTGAAGCGGAGCGGGAGCGACGTGCCAAGATAATTAATGCTGAGGGTGAGTTCCAGGCTGCAACCAAGCTGGCTGAAGCCGCTGAAATTATTGGTGAACACCCCATGGCCCTGCAGCTAAGATATCTTCAGACCATGCGCGAAATATCTGCCGAGCAGAATACAACGACAATCTTTCCGTTTCCTATTGATCTTTTCAAGCCGTTTCTTGATGCTATGGGCAAAACAAAAAAAGAAGAAAAGGAATAACAGTCATCTATTTATTGACATTATTTAAAAAAATTGCTTAATTAAATCTTTTAATAATGATTATATAATAATAGGTTTGTAGCGTATTTTAAAAACTCATTTAAGCGGGTTCAAAAAACTAAAAATTTAATCCACAGCGGGGGTATTACAGCCTCCGCTTGTGCTTTTTAACCATTGTTCAGAAAAGGAGACGTTGAAGCATGGGTGTGAAGAAAAAGGAAGCCAAAGAAAAACCCCTGGAAAAAATGACAGCCAAAGAATTGAGAGAAGTTGGAAAACAACTTCCTGAAATAACAGGTGTTTATGGCATGAACAAGGCAGAGCTCATCAGCGCCATTAAAAAAGCAAGGGGGATCATAGAAGATACCACGGCAACGCCTGATGCCTCAATTCGGGAAATTAAGAAGAAAATTCAATCAGTTAAGGCAAACCTCGAAAATGCTCTGAATGACAATGATAAAAAAATGGCAGATATTTATCGACGCCGTATTATAAAACTGAAGAAAAAGACTCGCAGGGCGGGATAGAAAGTGTAAAGTGCCTAAAGTGAACTAAAGTGCCTAAAGTTAATGTATTCTATCAATTTTAATTATAAATGATCGCGCTGAAAGCGCGTTCCTCAACCCTGGCCCAGACCGATAACCAATACTGTATACTCAAAAAGTCATGTTTGTAATGGTGCCTAAGTCAGATCGATATATGAACGATTCGCACTCTCCGAGGCGTAGGCTCTACGAGCCGGAGGCCAGGGCGGGCTTTAGCTCACTTTAGGCACTTCAAACTTCAAACTTTTGGACTTCAGTTAATACGGGGCAATATCCAGATAAAAATACGATATCGTATTAATGAATCAGAGCACTAAGTTTATGATTAATCCATCTTCATTGGCTTTTGATATTGATGGTGTTTTTGCAGACACCATGACGTTGTTTCTCGATATTGCACGGGAAGAATATAAAATTCGCGATGTCAAATACGAAGACATCACGTGTTATACATTGGAAGAATGTGTCGATATTGATCCGGTTCTTATCGAGACTATTTTAACACGGATAATGGATGGAACCCATAAAGTACCTTTAAAACCAATGCCAGGTGCCAGGAATGTCTTGACCCGATTAGGCCGACTGCACAGCCCGATTTTATTTGTGACCGCTCGATCGACCAGAGAACCCATATATGAATGGATACAAAGCGTATTGTCTTTTGATCCTGATTCGATAGAAGTTGTTGCAACAGGTTCATTTGACGCCAAGGTCGATGTGCTTTTAAGCAGAGATATTTCTTATTTTGTGGAGGACAGACTTGAAACATGTTATCCACTTTTCGAGGCGGGTGTTACGCCTATTATTTTCAAGCAGCCATGGAACAGAAAACGTCATCCTTTCGTGGAAGTCGGCACTTGGAAAGAGCTTGAGCCTTTGATTGAATTTTGATGATTTCACAATCTTTGAAGAATCAGGTCAGATCCTTTATCGATTCCCTTCACTCTGAAAAGGGATACGCTGCAAACACGTGTCGTGCGTATTCGCACAATCTTAACGAGTTTGTTTCATTTGTCAGTGAAAGCTACTTTTCAAATGAAAATCAAAAGGGTGGTGATCTGTTAAAGGCCGATCAGATCAACAACCTGATGATAAGAGGTTATCTGGGGTTTTTACACAAGAAGAACGAAAAAGTAACCATAGCGAGAAAACTCTCGGCTGTTCGTTCTTTTTTCAGATTTCTTCTCAAGCATGGTGTTATACTGGACAACCCTTTGGATCTGATTTTAACACCGAAACAGAAAAAAACAATTCCAGTATACCTCCCCGTCGATGATGTTTTTAGGCTGCTCGATTCGATAAAGACCGATACACTGGCCGGCATCAGGAACCGTGCTATTTTTGAAACACTTTACTCGAGCGGGATCCGTGTTTCGGAACTTGAAGGTCTGGATGTCTTTGATGTGGATTTTAAAAAATATTTGATTCGTGTCGTTGGTAAAGGTAACAAAGAAAGGATTGTTCCCATCGGCAAAAAGGCCATAGCTGCGATTAAAGAGTATAGAAAAAGATTGGAAGGGGACGCGGGTATAGGAGAAGACGATAACACGCCACTCTTTTTAAACAAGGACCATGGTCGCCTGACAAGCCGCTCCATAGCCCGTATTCTTGATAAAACGGCAAGGGAATGTGGTCTCTTGATACCTGTTTCTCCCCATGCTCTGCGTCATACATTTGCAACGCATATGCTAGATGCCGGGGCGGATTTGAGAGTGGTTCAGGAACTTTTGGGACATAAAAGTCTATCCACGACACAGAAATATACCCACGTGAGCATTGACAGGTTGATGGAAACCTATGACAAGGCGCACCCGAGACGATGAAGGAGGCGATGTGTTTCACTGCCAACATCGGGCAAAAACATTACCATGTTATGGGCTTACATAAAAAATATGGATGCGAAACCCGAGGAAACGAAAATAAAATAATGAAATTACATGGTACGACAATTCTAGCTGTCAGACATAAGGGGAAAGTCGCTGTGGCCGGTGACGGTCAGGTTACATTGAACAATATCGTTGTCAAGCATAAGGCCAAAAAAGTTCGGAGGATTTACAACGACAAAATCATTGTGGGATTTGCCGGGGCCACAGCTGATGCCTTGAACCTTTCAGAACGTTTGGAAAAAAAGCTTGAGCGTTACAATGGAAACCTGATGCGTAGTGCCGTAGAATTGGCCCGGGATTGGCGAACCGACAAATACTTAAGACGTCTCGAAGCAATTATGATTGCCGTAGATGAAAAAAACATGTTTGTTATTTCAGGAAATGGTGATGTGATTGAACCGGATGAAGATGTCATGGGGATTGGATCAGGCGGAGCCGGAGCGCAGGCGGCGGCAACTGCTCTGATTAGACATGCGGATATGGATGCTGCCGGCATTGTTAAAGAAGCCATGAAAATAGCAAGTTCCTTATGCGTCTTTACAAATGATGTCATCACGATTGAAGAATTATAGACCCTTAACCGATGGTGTAGAACTGATAAAATGAGTAATCTTAAACCCAATGAAATTGTCGAAGAACTTGATAAATATATAATTGGCCAGCACAATGCCAAACGTTCAGTGGCCATTGCTTTGCGGAACCGTTGGCGCAGACAGCAGGTTTCGGAAGATCTCCGTGATGAGATTGTGCCGAAGAATATCATACTCATCGGACCCACCGGCGTTGGAAAAACCGAGATAGCAAGAAGACTTTCGAATCTGACCGATTCACCGTTTAACAAGGTTGAGGCATCCAAGTTTACAGAAGTGGGCTATGTTGGCAGGGACGTTGAATCTATGGTAAGAGACCTTCTGGAACTTACTGTAAACATGCTTAGAACAAGAGAACATGAGGCCGTTAAGGAGAAAGGGCACCGGATTGCTGAAGAGAGGATTCTTGATCTATTACTTCCCAAAAGCGGATTAAAATCGACTCTTCAACCAGAAGATGAAAGTGAACCGAAGTTTGAACTTGTCTCAAACAATACAGAAACATCTTCTTCTACAAGAGAGAAACTTCGAAAAATGCTTCGTGAAGGGAAAATGGACAATCGGTATGTTGACCTTGACGTTTCAGATCGAGCAATGCCTGTTGTTGAAATATTTTCCAACGTGGGTATGGAAGAAATGGGCATTAATTTCAAAGACATGTTAGGAAATCTTCTACCCAAAAGTACAAAACGACGAAAAGTAAAAGTGCCTGAAGCCATGGAAATGCTTTCTGCCGAAGAGGCTCAAAACTTGGTGGATATGGATAAGGTAGTAAAAGAAGCCATTAGCAAAGTCGAACAATCAGGAATCATCTTTTTGGATGAAATTGATAAAATTGTTGGAAAGAACGGCACACAAGGCCCCGATGTATCCCGGGAAGGCGTTCAGCGAGATCTTCTTCCCATTGTGGAAGGAAGCACCGTAATGACAAAGTATGGCCCGATTAAGACGGACAACATTCTTTTTATCGCTGCGGGAGCATTTCATACTGTGAAACCGTCGGATATGATCCCCGAGCTTCAGGGCCGGTTCCCCATCCGGGTGGAATTGGATTCACTTGGCAGGGAAGAGTTTGTGAGGATATTGACCGAACCGAAAAATGCACTTCTTCTTCAATATATGGCGCTTTTAAAGACCGAAGATGTTGACGTTGTTTTTAAAAATGAAGCTGTTGAAGAAATCGCGAGAATTGCTGAAGAGGTCAACAACATGACCGAAAATATTGGGGCCAGAAGGCTCTATACACTTATGGAGTGTCTGCTGGAGGACATTCTTTTCGAAGCTCCGGATATTGAAGAAAAACGGGTAGTTATTGACAAAACATTCGTGGAAGACAAACTGAAGGACATTAAAGACGACGAGGATTTAAGACGGTATATTTTATAGTAAAAATCCGACCCTAGATGGGCAGGCTTTGATTTAACCCCTGGAAGAGGCTGTTTTATAAAAAGCCAACAAGTTAAAAGTGTCTAAAGTGATCTAAAGTGCCTAAAGTTATGGAGTCGCTTCGCTCTCTCCGAGCTGTAGGCTCTACCCTCCGGCCTGTAAGCCCTACGGGCTGGAAGCGGAGCCGGAGGCCCGGAGGACCAGGTTTTTTAGATTAAATTAACAACGAGATGGAAAATATGAATCCCAATGCTGCCGACATACTGATTGAAGCGCTTCCTTATATCCGCCGTTTCTATGGCATGACCATCGTGGTCAAATACGGAGGCCACGCTATGGTGGACGATCAACTGAAAGCTGATTTTGCGCGTGATATCACTTTGATGAAATTTACCGGCTTGAATCCGGTTGTTGTTCATGGCGGTGGGCCGCAGATTAACAAGGTTCTCGACCAGATGGGTATGAAGCACCAATTTATAAAAGGAATGCGATTGACTGATGAAGCGACAATGGATGTTGTTGAGATGGTTCTTGGCGGAAAGGTAAACAAAGATATTGTGACTCAGATCAATAAACAGGGTGGTAAGGCCGTGGGGTTGAGCGGAAAGGACGGAGAGCTTATTCGTGCAAAAAAGCTCCATATTGTTTATCAGGAGGATGAAAACAAGCCGCCGGAAATCATTGATCCCGGACTGGTGGGACAGGTGACGAAGATCAATCCAAGCATCATCAATACACTGAGCCGGGAGGGTTTTATTCCTATTATTGCCCCTGTGGGTACAGGTGATTCAGGAGAAACATACAACATCAACGCAGACCTTGTCGCGAGCAGTATGGCCGTTGCCCTTTCAGCAAAACGTCTTATATTGCTTACCGATGTAGAAGGTGTCCTAAATCTTTCCGGAGAATTGATATCTTCAATTAATATGGAAAAAATCGATCAAATGATAAAAGAAAAGACAATTTCAGGGGGGATGATTCCTAAAATCGAGTGTGCTCTGGAGGCATTGAAAGGCGGGGTTGAAAAAGTTCATATTATCAATGGAAGTAAACGTCATGCCCTGTTGCTGGAGCTTTTTACAGACAAGGGAATCGGTACGGAAGTTACTATATAACGTTGAATTTAAGGGGCTTCAATAAAAAAATATTTACCACAGAGACACAGAGAACGCAGAGAAAATTTCCTATTTTCATTTGCCGCTGAGACGACGGCAAATGAAAAAAATCAATCGCTACGCGATGTTTTTGGGTTCTAAATGTCCGAAGGGCATGATACTTATTGTTTTCCGTCCTCTCAACGGAAAACAATAAAATAGTAACCTCAGCGAACTCTGTGCCTCGAATGAGCGAAGCGAATGGGCGGTGAAAACATTTACTCATTTAGTCGTATCGCAAGCTGGAATGAAGTTTTAATGGATTAACTAAGGGTCTTAAAATGAGCCAAAATATAATAAACACCGCGGATAAGGTTATCGCAAAAACATATAAAAGATTTCCTATTGTTATCACAAAAGGGAAAGGGTGCAATCTTTGGGATATCGAAGGCAAAAAATATATGGATTTTGTCTCCGGTATTGCCGTTTGCAATCTGGGGCATTCCCATCCAAAGGTTTCAGCGGCACTGTCAAAACAGGCTGATGTTCTTTTACATGTATCGAATCTTTACTATACAGAGCCTCAGATAGATCTGGCATATCGACTTACGGAAAACAGTTTTGCAGACCGGGTATTTTTCTGCAACAGTGGCGCTGAAGCGAATGAGGCCGCCATCAAACTGGCCCGGAAGTATTTCAAGGACAAAGGTGAAAGTGAGCGGTACAGAATCGTTACCATGGAGAAGTCTTTTCATGGCAGGACAATGGCCACCCTTTCCGCCACCGGTCAGGATAAAATCAAAAAGGGGTTTGAACCGTTACTTGAGGGTTTCGATCATATACCGTTTAACGACATCGATGCACTGCGAAAAAGCATCGGTCCATCTACTTGTGCTGTTTTATTAGAGCCCATCCAGGGTGAAGGCGGCGTTCGTTGTCCGGATCCGGATTACCTTAAAGCTGTCAGACGTCTATGTGACGAAACGGGAGTCCTTTTGATTTTTGATGAAATCCAGACCGGAATGGGGCGAACAGGCAAGTTTTTTGCGTACGAACATTTTGGGATTGAACCGGACATCATGACCCTGGCAAAAGCCCTTGCCAATGGATTGCCCATAGGCGCCATGCTGGCCAGTGAAGAAGTTGCGGAAGCATTTGGTCCGGGAGCCCATGCGTCAACCTTCGGAGGGACTCCTATTATCACCGCAGCTTCAATCCAGGTTGTCAAGGTGCTTTTAGAAGAAAATCTCATTCATCGTTGTGCAAAAATGGGTGCATATTTTAAAGAAAGGCTGTCAGGGTTGAAAAGCAAGCATGAATCGATTGTGGATGTTCGTGGAATGGGACTCCTTTTGGGGATGAAACTCAAAATAGAAGGGGATGCCATTGTCAATTCATGTATGGAGAAGGGGTTTTTGATAAACTGCATCCAGGGAAATATCTTGCGGTTTATTCCCCCGCTCATCGTCGAGAAAGAAGAGATTGATGCGCTTATCGCATGCCTGGACGGGATATTGGATTGAGGAAAAAGAAAAGAGGAAAGAGGTTTACCCGCCTTCGGCGGCGCCAGAGGCGACCAGGGATAAGGGAAACCACGGATGAACACGAATAAACACGAATATTTTGAAAAATAAGAAAGTAAGAGGGTGAAGGGCAAGAAGGTGAGAAGGTAAGAAGGTTGGCAATTCTCAGGACCTCCTAACTTCTGATCTTCTAACGTTCTCATCTTCTAATTACATTTGCGTCCATTTGCGGTCATCTATTTCCTAATACAACCAATCGTCAATCGAAAATCGTCAATCAATAGCTGGGGTTACCGTGAAAAAAGACATTTTGACACTTTTAGATCTTACCAAAGAGGATTTTGACTTACTCTTTGAACGGGCGGCTGAACTTAAGAAGAGATTTAAAAACGGGGTCACCGACAGAACCCTTGGGGGCAAAACCCTGGGCCTTATTTTCGAAAAGCTGTCAACCCGCACACGTGTTTCCTTTGAAGCGGCAATGGCACAACTGGGTGGGACGCCGATTTTTATCAGTGCTAAAGACACCCAAATTGCCCGAAACGAGCCTGTTCGGGATACTGCAAGGGTACTTTCAAGGTATTTGGACGGTCTGGCGATTCGCACATATTCACAGGAACTTTTAGACGAGTTTGCCGAATTTACGACCATTCCGGTCATTAATGCCCTTACAGATCTTTTTCATCCATGCCAGGTTTTAAGCGATATTATGACAGTGATCGAATATAAAGGCGGCTACGAGGACATTAAAATTGCCTGGGTTGGAGATGGAAATAATGTTGCGCATTCCTGGATCAATGCTGCGGCCGTTCTGGGTTTGAACCTTATTTTAGCCTGTCCTGATGGGTATTCACCTGACCGGAGCATAATGGAAAGGGCATTGGATCGAGGCGTTGGAAAAATTGTTTTAACCACTGATCCTGTTGAAGCCGTGAATAATGCCGATGTTGTGTATACCGATGTTTGGGCCAGCATGGGGCAGGAGGGTGAGCTGGACGGCAGGAAGCGGGTTTTTGAACCTTTTCAGGTCAATAAAATGCTGTTAAAAAACGCCGCCGAAAATGCTATTGTCATGCACTGCCTTCCGGCACACAGGGGTGAAGAGATTCATGAAGACGTATTGGAGGGGCCGAACTCCGTTGTCTGGGATCAATCAGAAAACAAACTGCACATGCATAAGGCGATACTTGATGTTTTATTAACCTGAAAAATTTCTTTTGGACTGCGACATCAAATTTTGTAGAATTTATATAAGAGGAGATTCATAGTGTCTGACTCTATTAATAAAATTATTCTGGCATATTCAGGAGGTCTCGATACGTCTGTCATCCTAAAATGGCTCATTGAAACCTATGAATGTGATGTTATCGCATTCTCAGCGAACATCGGTCAGGACGATGAAGTCGATCAAATCAAAGAGAATGCAATAAACACCGGGGCAAGTAAGGTGTATATCGATGATTTGCAGGAAACTTTCGTAAAAGATTATGTTTTTCCGGCGTTTCGTGCCAATGCCATCTATGAAGGACAGTATCTTTTGGGCACATCTCTTGCCAGGCCTCTGATTGCAAAACGGCAGATGGAAATTGCAAAAATAGAAGGGGCTGATGCAGTAAGTCATGGTGCAACAGGGAAGGGGAACGATCAGGTAAGGTTTGAACTCAGCTATCTGGCCATCGATCCAAATATAAAGATTATTGCGCCGTGGCGTGAATGGGATCTTAATTCTCGCAGTGCTCTCATGGCTTTTGCCGAACAACACGGTATCAAGGTTCCGACAACGCATGCAAAGCCATACAGTACCGATAGAAATCTTCTTCACATCAGTTTCGAGGGAGGCCGGCTTGAAGATCCCTGGAAACAACCGCCTGTGGATATGTTTACCATGACCGTGTCTCCCCAGGATGCCCCGGATGAACCCGAGATTATCGAAATAACGTTTGAACAGGGTAATCCTGTGGCGATAAACGATGAAAATATGTCCCCGGCGAATTTTCTCAAAGAGCTCAACAGGTTGGCAGGGCGTCACGGCATCGGGCGGGCGGATATCGTCGAAAATCGTTTCGTGGGCATGAAATCTCGAGGCGTCTATGAAACTCCGGGCGGCACGGTGCTAAGGGCAGCACATATGGCCA
>CAXMTB010000009.1:0-39927 GCA_964195835.1 uncultured Nitrospinaceae bacterium
GTGTGGAAGCACACAGATTGTAAATGGGTGTTGCTGTATATTGAGCGGTGGCTCGAAGCTCCAGTTCAAATGCCCGACGGCACGTTGGAAGACCGGAGGAAAGGGATCCCGCAAGGAGGCGTGATCAGTCCATTGCTTGCCAATCTGTTTTTGCACTATGCACTGGACAAGTGGATGGAGAGGCATTTTCCTGAATTACCGTTTGAACGCTATGCCGATGATGTGATCTGCCATTGTATAAGTGAGAAGCAGGCCAAATACTTGCTGGATACTATCAGATGTAGGTTGGCTGAATGTCGGTTGGAATTGAATATGCAGAAGACAAAAATTGTCTTCTGTAAAGATAGCTATCGAAACGGCAACTATGCCAACGAGAGCTTTGATTTTCTGGGGTTCACGTTTAGGCCGCGCCTTTCGAAGGGTCGTAATGGAAGGTACTTTGTCAATTTCAGCCCGGCGGTAAGTAACACAGCCACAAAGGCGATACGGCAAGAAATTCGCAGTTGGAACCTGCATCGACGCACCGATAAGTCCTTAGAGGACTTCGTACGTATGTTCAACCCCATCATAAGGGGATGGATAAACTACTATGGCAGCTACTACAAGTCGGCATTTTACCGAACTCTCTGGCATCTTGACAGAATTATATCGAGATGGGCAGGTCGAAAATACAAACGTTTGAGGGGGCGTCAGAGAAAAGCACAGCGGTGGCTTAGGCGGATTAGAAACCGTCAATCATGGTTGTTTGCGCACTGGCGTTTTGCTTATACGTGGGCTGGACGATAGGAGCCGGATGAACCGAGAGGTTCACGTCCGTGTCTGTGAGAGCGCAGGGGGGAGGTTCCCCTGCGCCACTCGACTCCAAACAGTCGACTATGTAAATTCCTTTCTTCTCAACATGCTCAAATTGAGCCTTAATTGCTTATTTTTTTTTGCGGTCTTCGAAATAATCTTTAAATACATTGCACTTTCTTTCAAGATATTGTTCTGGGGGAACATCATCATAAAGGTAATGATACAGGTCTTTACATTGGGAAAAACCGCTAAATCTAAAATAATAACTCGGATTTTTCCGTTTTAATGTGTAAATTGTTCTTTTCTTCAAACCTGCTTTTTCTAATTCATTCAGCATTCCTTTTATAAAATTAAGCGAACCTGATGTAAATGAAGCACGGATTGACCCGCTTCTCGTCCCAATATAGACAGAACCATCACCGTCCCAACAGCCTCTAACAAAATGTCTTACATACTCTTGAGGTATATTTGGAAAGTCTGTTGTTAGGCTTTTATTAGGAGTTAGCCCTAATTTAATAAGATCTTCATAAATCTTTTTATTCTGAACAGAGAGCGAATATAATTCCCCTGCAACACCTCTTTTCTTTGTAAAAGTTAATTTTGCATTGCAATTCATAAGAAACTTAATTTTGTTTAAAAGCTCTGGCTCTTTTTGAGTAATGCTTAATTTATAATAGTGTCCTTTTTGATACACATTTCCGTCACTATAGATTATCCCCAATACGTAAACTGTTTCATTAGACCATGAAGAAAAGAAGTCCTCATTAACATCTTTTTTCTGATAAATAACAGTATGCTTTTGGCCATCTTCATCAATAGTTGTGCCGATTACTTTACCTTTTCTATAAGCCAAGGCGCTCGCCGTCTTTTGATCTCTTGATGGAATTTTAAATTCTCTCATTTTTTTATAAACAAACTGACGTGTACAAAAACATTCTTTAGCGATATCATTTAAAGACTTTTGTTTTATCAGATACTCTTCAACAAGATATTCCCTTGTTAACTTTTTACCGGCAATCCCCCTTATCCTCCTGTGATCTTTAGTTTGATTTTCATTATTAAAATTATAACAACTTCGACAAAGGCCACGACCAGCATGTGTTATTTTTGTTGTACCGCAATTAATGCATTCTTCATGTTTTAATGACCACTTTTGATCATTACCTAATTCCGGAATGCCACTTTCCTTTCGTTTAATTCTTAATGCGTTATTCAATGCTTTTGTAAGTTTTGAAACATAGGTTTCATTATAAATTCCATTTTTCTCTACATGCAATGCCTCTCCATAAGACAAATCAGCTCTTTCAGCTAACTGTCTAATTGTCAAACCGAGCTTCTTTCTTTTTTCAATTAATATTTTAATTCGTTCGTCCATTTGTTCACATATAGATGTTGATACCTTGCCAGAAACACAGGTTCGATCTTATTACAGATATCGTATAATTGTCGTTATCAAGTCAAGGAAATCCTGATTATCTCTCGTCTGTGTATCTATAACCCTATTTTTTCGTGCTTTTACCATGGGTAAAACTGCCCCCAATTTATCTGTTTCAGCCCTATTACAATCAGAGGAAAAACCTTTAATATTATAATATTAACATAATGTTAAAAAGTAATAATTCTAATGGACACCATACCCACGTTTACATATGATATCATGGTTTTAAGGGCAATCATGTCTATTGCTTATTCGCAACAAGGTTTATATTGGAATCTAATCAAATATAGCCATGATATTTTTAGCAATCCATGTGTGTACGAAAACGTTGTTTTACCATAGTTTTTTCTAATAAAAATCACCTCAATTTTACCCCCTTAAAAATAACAGTAAAGCCTTTAATATCATATAGTATCATGTTTTTAGACATGAAGTTAGAAAGGCTTGATTCTGATGGATATCCCCCTTACGTTATCACAACTAAAAAGCAATAAAAAATAGCCATTTTACCCAAATTTATGAGATTAGACTATCATCATAAAGGGTCTTTATAACAACATAGTATTATTAACAAAACAGATAATAGCCCTAAAAACAGTCTGTAATGTGTATGTCCAAATTGCAATATATTAAGGCCCCCCCTGCCTTACTAGTACCCCCACCCTTGACCGTCAAGAGACTCCTTTTTAAAAACGTGTGTGTGTTGCTCGGATAGGTATCCCTATAGTTTAATCCCGTTTAGTCCTATAGTGACATTTCTGGACATTCCCTATAGTATCATTTTGTATCACTTTCCTATAGTTGCATTTCGTTGCATTTTTCCTATAGTTCTGTCTCGTTCCGTTTCTATAGTTTAGTCCCGTATAGTTTCGTAGCATCCTGTAGCGTTCCGTCACGTCCTGTCCATCCCGTTTAATTTCAATCTCTATAGTAGAATCTTGTGTAATCCAAACGCTCTATCATTTTACCCCACGTGTGTGGGTGTGTTATATAAAATTAAACCCAAATAACACAAAACCGAATCCGGTCCCTCCCCCCCTGGCCAGACTTGTTTCTGATTTCGATTCTTTTTTCATAGTCTGAAAACATGTTTGGGATGTTAAGTTTTGTTAAGTTTAATCCTGCCAATTCATCCCTATTCAGAAAAAATATCAAATAAGATGCCTTTAGAGCTTGACATCCTTTCTAATGTTGATTATATTAGTAATCATAGCAATCAAAGCAATCACAAGAGAGGGGGTGAAAAACTAATGGTGCTAAATGTTAAAGACTTTCCAGAAGACCTTCACAGAAAGGCAAAGGCTGAAGCTGCTATTATGGGCATTTCATTGAAAGAGCTTATCATAAGGGCAATAACTGAATATCTTAAAAAGAGTAAAATAAGGTGATATTATGGCTTGCATTGCAAAAAGGCGTAACCGATGGGTCATAGATTTCTATGACAACCAAGGTAAAAGACGCTGGAAAACCTTGCCGAAGGGAGCGACAAAGGCAAAGGCAAAAGAGGCAATGAGGGAAATAGAGGATCATATTGCAAGGGGTATTTATCTTCCCGATAAGAAGGTTCCAATATTTTCAAAAGTTGCCGAGGACTGGCTTGAATACAAAAAGCCAAATATCAGGGATTCAACATGGAATATGTATGAAAGATACCTAAGACTCCATTTCGATGCTATTCGGAATTTGAAAATTAACAGAATAACTATTGTCACAGTAGAGAAATTCATTAGATCGTTTCAAAACGATGAAATGAAATTAGCCACACTCCGAAAGATCATTGTCACCCTCAATCAAGTAATGAATTACGCTGTACGGCACCGGTATATCGATTACAATCCTGTTAGAGATGCTGAAAGACCTAAAGATAAGGGCAAAGAAGAAAGTGGATGTATCAGCATTTTAAACCCGATTGAAATTTCCGCTTTTCTCAATTCGGTTAAAGGTCAAAAATATCATACCCTTTTCATGCTTGCAATTATGAGCGGAGCACGAAGGGGAGAGATTTTAGGTTTGAAATGGAGGGATATCGACTGGTTAAATAGCCAAATAAAAATCCGAAGATCTTTTAATAGCAGTCAGTGGTATAGGCCCAAAACCAAATCATCAAAACGTGAAATTGATTTAGGGCCAAAAATGATGTCCATTTTGAAAAAGTGGAAATTGGCTTGCCCCCAAAACGATCTTGGCCTTGTTTTTCCAAATCAAAAAGGGGAGCCCATTGAACCCACACACCTTACTCGACACCATTTTTATCCGGCTTTAAAGGCTGCTGAATTAAAAAAAATCCGCTTTCATGATCTTCGGCACACCAAGGTGAGCTTAATGATAGAGCAAGGTGAAAATATCAAGTACATTCAAAGCCAGTTGGGACATGCTAATCCGACAGTGACCTTGAATGTTTATGGTCACCTCATGAGCAGTGTTAATCAGGAATCAGCATGCAGGTTTGAAAACGCTATTTTTGAGCATACCGGTAGCAAAATGGTAGCAAAAGTGGTCTAAACAAAAAGAAAGGGGGTTAGCTTATATGCTCTAACCCCTTGTTATCATTGGTGCCGGAGGTCGGAATCGAACCGACATGGAGTTGCCCCCGCGGGATTTTGAGTCCCGTGCGTCTACCAGTTTCACCACTCCGGCATGGGTAACCTTTTATCCGAAACCTATAAGCGTTGTCAATAAAATAGAATCCGTCACAAATTCGTTTTTTCAATCTTTGCAAGTTTTATTTTACTATTTAATTTCGACTCGGCGGAGCTATGTGCCCCCTCCGAGCTATGAGTTCCCATAATAATTTTTCAATAGCTCCGCATAGATTTGGATGGGATGTCTAACCCGGATATTTTTTCCGGATCTGGACAGCATGTCCGAGAGTTGAAGCATACAGGCCGGGCATCCGGTGGCCACAGTCGAACACGAGGAAGCGGTGATATGATCTATTTTTACTCTGCCGATATTGGATGACAGGTCGTAATATTGCAGATTAAAACTCCCCCCCAGCCCGCAGCACCGGTCGGATTCAGGCATTTCTTTTAGCCGATAGCCTGGATGGGAATTGATGAGAGCCCGGGGTTCCAAAGACACGCCCAAGGATTTTTTGAGATGGCACGGATCATGGTAGGTGATATCGACAGGTTCGACATGGTCATCAATGTCAACCTTTTTAATCCCGATTTTTGATACCAGAAACTGATTGATGTCAATGGTTTTTTGAGAAATCGCTGTCACTCTGGTTTGAACGAAGCCGGAATCTTTATCTGCCATCATCGGCCATATTTCCTTGATTGTCGATGTACATGTGGCACACGCTGTTACAAAATAGTCAAACTTTTCGGCATCGAATATTTCTAGGTTGTGGCGAAGAAGACGGTTAAAGGTAACTGTGTCTCCTGATGATATGGCCGGAATCCCGCAGCAGCTTTGATCTTGGGGCATAAAAACCCCCACGCCATGATGGTTTAAAATATGGACAACGTCCTCAGCGACTTTGGGAAAAAATTTGTCGATAAGGCACCCGACATAAAAAGCCACTTTAATACCTGAATGGCCTTTTCGAGTATTCAAAGCCGGCATCCGGTGATGAAACGGCGTTTCAGCCAGAGGAATGAAATGCCGGTTTCCAATCAGCGGTGAGACGAACCTGGCACAGGACGTGCCGATGACTTCATTCGCAGGTTTTGTGAAAATTTTTTGGAACCTTGAGCCCCACTTCGCCATTCGATTAAAAAGTTCAGGGCGAGAGAGCATCCCCCTCAAAAGGAGTTTTTTGGACGGTGAAAGGCCCATAAAACCGGTGAGAATAGCGCGGGATTTGATAAAGATTTCAATTACACTCACACCGCTGGGACAATTGGCGGAACACGATCCGCACAGAAGACACCGATTCAGGCGTTCGTACACCCCTTTTGGATCTTTGAACATTTCCTGCAATAGCCCATCAAGGAGTGCCAGTTTTCCCCGGGCTACATCGGCTTCCCTGCCGGTTTCCGCAAAAAGCGGACAAACCGCCTGGCACATGCCGCACCGCATGCAGACTGTCAATTGATCTTCCAGCTCCTGCATGAGCCTTGTCAACGTTTTAATGTTCGACACGAACAGTCTCCATAATAAGTTCCTATCAATTATTTGAGCCCTCGGGGAGTTTTTCTTCTAAATTCTTTAGTATTAGCGGAATGGATGATCTTTTTTTAAAGCGGGTGCTGTTTGAGTGGCTTAGGGATCGTTAGAAAGAACAGGCGCATGCCGAAATCGCATCTTTTAAAAAAAAATTGAAGATTGTAGGCAAACCTATTGATTTTTCAAAGATTGATTCCTGTTCTTTCTTTACGAGCCCTTGCCACGAGTTCACGCGTTTTAAAAAAAGATTATCCATGGAGCGACTATTTAGAAAAACTCCCCGACCCCTCAATTATTTATGGTTTTTTTTGGAACTATCAAATAGCAAGTCAATTATCAAGTCTGTAAAAGATTGACAAAAACAACTTATCATCATAGCAACGATATAAGTAATGTGTCCATAAGGAGTTTTTATGCCAACATCAGATCTAATCCAACTCATGAAAGAAAAAGCCGAAGCCGTCCAGGCGATTGTGGTAAAAATTAAAACCTTGAATGAAGCGTTTCAGTATACCGTTGATCTTACTCGACGGCAGAAAGGAACATCTATGGTCGCCATGGGCCTGGAAACCCAAGATGTGAATCTTTTGGAAAAGGCGTGTAAAACAGCAGATCTTACATTTATAAAACCTCCTTTAAGATCACATGCCAATGAAATTCATACGGCGCTGACGCCCGTGGATTGGGGGATTGCCGAGACCGGGACCCTTGTGCTCGATTCTTCATCAGAGGATGTTCGTATTGCAACCATGCTTTCTGAAACTCATGTGGCCCTGCTGCCGGTCTCAAAAATAAAACCGGATGTTACAGCACTTGAAAACGAAATCAATGCGGTTTTAAAGGCCGATGGTTCTTCTTATTATGCGTTCATTACCGGCGCCAGTCGAACAGCGGATATCGAAAGAGTTCTTACGATAGGGGTCCACGGGCCCCAAGAATTGCATATCCTTATTATGGAGGAAAACCGGGAATGATCAAAACCGCTCAGGACATAAAATCGTATAAAGAGCAGCTCAAAGAAGCCCTTTCCGATCAGTTTCTTCGAACGGCATTGGACAACTTCAACTGTGCCTATCGGGAAAATCGGTCCGCAGTTTACGAAGGTATCGATTTCGAAGGGATTAAAAAAGAGATTGCAGCAGAGAAAGACGCGGCATTGCCTCGACTTATAGAACTGTTTGAAGCATTTAAAACCCATGCAGAAGCGGCTGGCGTAAAAGTGCATGCTGCCAAAGATGCAAAGCAGGCCAATGAAATTGTCGCCGCTATTGCTAAAGAAAATAACGTTAAAAAAATTGTCAAATCCAAATCCATGACTGCCGAAGAGACGTTCCTCAATGACCATCTTGAAAACAAGGGATATTTCGTCACCGAGACTGATCTGGGAGAATGGATTATCCAGCTTCGCAAAGAAGGGCCATCCCATATGGTGATGCCCGCTATCCATCTCTCCCGCTACCAGGTGGGAGATCTGTTCGAAACCGTT
This sequence comes from uncultured Nitrospinaceae bacterium, assembly GCA_964195835.1. Classification (GTDB taxonomy): domain Bacteria; phylum Desulfobacterota; class Desulfobacteria; order Desulfobacterales; family UBA11574; genus UBA11574. The sequence goes on from CAXMTB010000009.1 coordinate 7,833, forward strand.
ACCCGGGAAAAACAGGATTCGGGAAATATCGACAAACTGGTGAAGGTCGCCCGAAAGGAGCTGAGGCCGGTTTATCTGGAAGCGGATATGGGGATCAGCGGGGCCAATTTTGCCATAGCCGAATCCGGAGCACTGGGTCTGGTGACCAATGAGGGGAATATGCGCCTGGTGACCACATTGCCCAGGGTACATGTAGCTCTGGTGGGGTATGACAAGTTGATTCCGGATTTAAAAACCATGCTCCGAATCCTCAAGGTTCTTCCCAGAAATGCCACCGGTCAGGCAATTACGTCTTATGTTACCTGGATCAAAGGCACCGTGGAGTGCGGTTCTTCCATTACAAACCGCAAAGAGATGCACATCGTTTTTCTGGATAACGGGCGTCTCGCCCTTGCCAAAGACCCGGTATTTTCCGAAGCCTTACGATGTATCCGTTGCGGTGCATGCGCCAATGTTTGTCCGGTTTACAGCAAGGTGGGCGGCCATAAATACGGGCATGTCTACATCGGTGCCATCGGTTTGATTTTAACACTCTTTTATCACGGCAAGGAAAACGATCGGGCCATCGTACGAAACTGCATCAACTGCCAGGCCTGCAAAGAAATCTGTCCTGTGGACATCGATCTTCCCCATCTGATTAAAAAGACCTATCGCGCCGTGCTGGATCAAGATGGGAAAACACCGGTAAAAAATCTGCTTCTCTCCAAGGTTTTGAAAAACCGAAAACTGTTTCATTTTATCCTTCGAAATGCCTATCTTGCCCAAAAACCGCTGGCCAAGAAGAAAGCGATGATCCGGCATCTTCCGCATTTTTTCGAAAAAGAACATGGATTCCGAAGCCTCCCGTTGATTGCCAAGACCCCGTTTAGGGATCAATGGGAAACCATACGCCCTCATGTAGTGCAGCCAAAATATACCATCGCCCTTTTTGCCGGGTGTGCTGCGGATTTTATCTATCCTGAACAGGCCGCGGCATTGCTAAAAGTACTTCAAAGGTATGATGTACAGGTGGAATTTCCCATAGATCAAACCTGCTGCGGATTGCCTGCCCTGATGGTCGCCGAAGAAGAAACCGCCAAAGAAGTAGCGCTGCAAAACTTGAAAGCCGTAATGTCCGAGAAATATGACTATATCCTGACGTTGTGCGCTTCCTGCGGTTCTCATTTAAAACACAATTATCCCAAGATATTCAAAGATGCTTCTCTAAGACCTGAAAATTTGAAAGCATTTACGGATAAAATAATCGATTTCAGTTCTTTTGTGGTCAATGTACTGAAGGCATCATCAGAAGACTTTAAAGTCACCGGTGAAAAAGTCGCCTACCATTCGCCGTGTCATCTGTGCAGGGGGATGCAGGTCACCAATGAGCCCCGAAAGCTGATCGAAATCGCAGGGTATAAATATGTACCGTCTAAAGACGAAGATGTCTGCTGCGGCTTTGGCGGTTCCTATTCCGTCGATTTTCCTGAAATATCGGCAGAAATTTTAAAGAAGAAACTCGACGATGTTCAAGCTACGGATGCCCGGCTTTTGGTTTCGGATTGCCCGGGCTGTGTTCTGCAGCTTGGCGGCGGGATGGATAAACGGGGGAGGGGAATTCAGGTCAAGCATATTGCCGAACTTATTGCTGAAACAAAGATATAAGTAAGCAATAATGGTTCTAAGGAACCAAGTATATATAAATCGAAAATTACAGAAGGTGAAAAAATGCGAAATGTCGTTATTGTATCTGGTGCAAGGACGCCGGTGGGGTCTTTTGGTGGTTCCTTGAAGACGACACCGGTGGTCGATCTTGGTGCTCTGGTGTTGAAAGAAACCCTGAAAAAGGCCGGCCTGAAACCGGTGACAACGGAAAAATTAACCCGCTTTGAGCCTGATTTCTTAAAAGGCGGCGGAATGGTCGAGCTGGAAAAGAAACACTATGACTATGATGATTCCCTACAGCCTGTTCAGGTGGATGAAGTCATCCTTGGAAACGTGGTCGGTGCAGGGCAGGGTCAAAACGTGGCCAGGCAGGCCATGATCAAAGCCGGCATCCCCAAAGAGACCTCTGCCTTTACCGTCAACAAGGTGTGTGCTTCAGGAATGAAGGCCGTTGCGTTGGCTGTACAAGCGATCCGCTCCGGCGAAGCGGAGATTGCTTTAGCGGGTGGTATGGAAAATATGAGTCTCATTCCCTACACCGTTCCAAGCGCAAGGTGGGGCGCTCGCATGAACCATGTGGATATGGTCGACCTTGTGGTCTTTGACGGTCTTTTTGAGATCTTTTACGGTTATCATATGGGCATGACCGCTGAAAACATTGCAAAGCTTTACAAGATTTCCAGACAAGAACAGGATGAACTTGGCGTTATCAGCCACCAAAGAGCTAAAAAGGCCATTGCCGAAGGACTCTTCAAAGAAGAGATTATACCGGTGAAGATCCCCCAGCGAAAGGGTGAACCACTGGTTTTTGACACGGATGAACGGCCCATGGAAACCAGCATGGAAAAGATGGCCAAACTGCGGCCGGTGTTTAAAAAGGACGGTACCGTTACCGCCGGGAATGCCTCAGGAATCAATGATGCCGCGGCCGCCTTGCTCCTCATGTCGGAAAAAAAGGCCGAGGAACTTGGGTTAAAACCCCTGGTTCGGGTAAAGGCCTGTGCATCCGCCGGAGTTGATCCGGCATTTATGGGGCTCGGCCCCATACCGGCGGTGAGAAAAATTCTCCACAAAGAAAAACTGTCGGCCAATGACTTTGGCGTCATCGAGCTGAACGAAGCCTTTGCTGTTCAGGCCATTGCCTGCATTAGAGAATTAAATCTTGACATCCAAAAGACCAACCCTTTGGGAAGCGGGATTTCCATCGGTCATCCCATCGGATGCACCGGCGCCCGCATCATTTTAACCATGATGGGAGAGATGGTAAGAAACGATCATGCCCTGGGGCTTGCCACGCTATGCATCGGTGGCGGTCAGGGGATGGCGATGGTTTTGGAAAAATTGAGGTAAAAATATCTATACACGTCTTGATTGTTCCGTTTTCTGTTGTCGTCCATTAATGGGAGAAATCCCCATCAAATGGGGCATTCCCCCATTAAAATGTACCCTTTGTCTTATAGACATATTTTACTTGAAATTGATAATATTGCAAAGTCAAGCTCTACAATTGGAATAAAAGGGTGGGAGGCTACATTTCTTGCCCGATTACATAGAGTGGTTTCTCAATAATGGGGAACCATTCTTTTCGTCATTTCTTCTTTTTAACCTTGTAGCCTGCCTGTAGATTCGCTGTGCCAGGTCATGATGAACAAAGGAAATCCAGTATTTAACGGAAGGAGGATTATATGAGTGGAAGCGTTTACAAAGTCGTTGAACTGGTGGGTACGAGTGATATTTCGTGGGAAAAAGCTGCGGAAAATGCGGTATCAACCGCCGGCAAAAGCTTAAGAGATTTAAGAGTGGCGGAAATAACAAAACTCGATATGACCGTTAAAGACGGCAAGGTGGCATCCTATCGTGCAAGAGTTGCGCTGTCTTTCAAATATGAGACCTTATGATTTAATGGATTGTTTAGTGGGAGGAAGAGATCTATGCAACATGCTCACGATGAAGTTTTCGGACAGAAAAAACTGCCTGGTGTCGGACAAATCGTGCGGAACAAAAAGTATGGTACGCTCTGGAGAGTAATGGAAAAAAAAGAAATCTGGCAAAATCCGGTGGGCGATCCCAAAAGCGGATTCCCCAGTCAGCTGCCGGCCATTTATCTTGCCTACTGGCGTGTAGAGAAAGGGGTGTTGCCGGGTCTCGGGAAAATGTTGGGGTATTCATACACACTCCATGACAATACTTTTGTAGCCAACTGGGAAATCGTAGCGGAGTAACAAAATAGTTTTAATAAGAGCCGATTAATTTTCAAGGGGTGTTGACTGAAACACCCCTTTTTTTGTGGCAATGAATTTGATTCTTGAAAAAAATCATTTTATTTATAATTATTACTTTTTTATAGCCCTGTTACTATTTGAAACGCTCAGTTTAGGTTAAACTTTTAAAGAGGAGCCTTGATAAATTTGGCCATTTATGAAGTAATGAAACACTGTTTTTCTTAAATTATTAACAACACTATTTGAACATGAACACAGGATTATGGTAAACGCCAGGGAAAGGGAACAACCGGAGGTTTTTTTTATGGCTAAAGAGCCGACCTATAAGGAATTGGCGCAAGATATCAAAGCGTTGGAAAAAGAAAAGCTCAACCGGGTGGCGGCTGAAAAGGCATTTCAACGAAGTGAAGAAAAATACCGACTGTTGGTAAAAAACCTTCCCAGTGTTGTGTATAAAGGCTATCCGGACTGGTCTGTGGAGTTCTTTGATTCAAAAATTGAACAGATTACCGGATACAGTGCTGATAGGTTTAATTCCAAAAAAATGAAATGGAAAGATGTCGTCATCCATGAAGATCTCGAGGCTGCCAGAGAGACTTTCGTCACGGCGCTCAAAACAGACAAATCATATGTCAGGGAATACAGGATCGAATCAAAGCAAGGGAGCATTCATTGGATACAAGAAAGAGGACAGATCATTTGTAATGATAAAAGAGAGATTGAATATGTCAGTGGCGTCTTTTTTGATATCACCGATAACAAACAGGCCCAGGAGAAACTCAGGAAAAGTGAAGAGATGGCGAGAACCCTTTTGAACGCAACCACCGATGCTGTGGTGTTGCTCGATCACGAGGGAATCATTCTCGATATCAATGACACTTACGCTCAGAAATTTCAAAAAACTCCGGATGAAATGCTGGGATTGTGTGTCTGGTATTTGGTCTCACACGAAGTCGCCGGTCTCAGAATGGTGAATGTAAATAAGGTTTTTAAAACAGGCCTGCCGGTACGAATTGTCAATGAGTGGCATGGGATTTGGCATGATACGATAATTTATCCTGTTTCTAATCCCGGGGGAGAAGTAACACGAGTGGCCGTTTTTGCTCGGGACATCACGGATCGGAAGCGGGCCGAGGAACATATTCACACCCTCACTCAACAACTGATGAAGGCCCAGGAAAATGAACGTCAACGAATTGCCCGCGACTTGCACGACAACGTGGCTCAAGAGCTTTCCTTGTTAAAAATCAGCTGGGGAACCCTTTTTGATAACCACCCATTGATACCGGATGAAATTAGACAAAAGACTTCGGAACTGTCAAAAATTCTTCAAAGATCCATATCGGCGGTCCGGGATATGGCGTATGATTTACATCCTCCGGGACTATATCAGTTCGGGCTTGTCCACACCATATATCAATATTGCGAAGAGTTTTCTGAGAAGAATGAAATAGACGCTGACTTTTTTGCTGCAGGTATGGATGATTTAAAAATCTCTTCGAACACCGAAATCAACCTGTACCGCTTGATTCAAGAGGGGCTCTGGAACATTAAAAAGCATGCTCAAGCAGCCAAAGTCACCGTTAAGCTGGTTGCATCTTTTCCCAACATCATTCTTCGTATAGAGGACGATGGTCAAGGATTTAATGTAAAGGAACGGTTAACTGCGGCTTCAAAAGAGAAACGGATGGGGCTCCGAAGTATGGAGGAAAGGGTCAGCCTGCTCAACGGAAAAATGAGGATTCAATCACGCCCGAAAGAGGGCACAAAAGTTTTTATTGAAGTTCCCTATGAGGAGAAAGAACGTGACTGAACAGAAAAGTATCATCATCATTGATGATCACCCGCTTTTCAGGGAAGGACTCAAAACGATTGTCGGCCGCGATGCCCGGTTCAAGGTGGTCGGAGAGGCAGGAAGCGGTCATGAAGGACTCAAGATGGCCAAAAGGCTTAAGCCGGATCTGGTGGTTGTAGATATATCCCTGCCGGATCAAAGCGGCATCCAACTCACCCGTGATATACGGGAACTTTTATCGGAAACAAAAATCCTAGTTGTCAGCATGCATTCAAAAATTGATTATATTGCAGAGGCATTTCAAGCCGGAGCAACAGGATATGTAGTCAAGGAATCTGCCTCCGAGAGGCTTCTTCAGGGACTCAAATCTGTTGCAAAGGGAGATTATTATCTGGATAGCTCTGTTTCCCACGCTGTTGTTGAAAACCTTATGAAATCACCCTTAAAAGCAGCAAAGATTACGGATGCCGATTATGCCACCTTGACACCCCGAGAACAAGAGGTCATGCGCCTTCTGGCAGAGGGGCTTTCCAGTAAAGCGGCTGCTGAAAAGCTTTTCATCAGCCCCAAGACGGTTGAGAACCACCGCGCCAATATTATGAACAAGCTCGGCCTTCACAGCACCATCGAGTTGGTTCGATATGCCGCAAAGCTTGGCCTGATCGACGTGGATCTCTGGAAAGACTGAACCATTCACTTTTCCCCGTAATATTCGGGATAACTTCCCGACCCATGGGATTTTCCCCTATCAAAATAAACCTTCCCCTCTATGGACAAGAGAGATTGCAACTTGTTAATAATAAATTGAAAATTGTCTTGAATAAATCGAAAATTGTCTTGGATGTTCTTTGAATAACATTCGATAAAAGGGGGAACATGATCTCTTCTCCATGTAAAAACTGCTCCAAGAGGAATCTGCCGAAAGAGAAGTGCGTCAAAGAGTGCAAGTTGCTGCAAGCCATACAGGATATGGAATTGACTACTGTAAAGCTAAATGATGGAAGTAGTATAGACTATAGCGAGGAATATAGTTACAACGTTCCTATGAGGCTTTCAATGGGCTCTTTTTGAAAATCCATGATTTTTCGCTGCACAGAGAAATTGCAAGGCACAAAATCAACATGATATGTGTTGAGAAAAAACAATAAAAATACTTTGAGTGGCGGTGACCACCCACAAGGAATCAAAAAGATATCGATGAATGCATTCAATCATATCGGTAACCGTTCTGAAAAAAAGAGCTTTCTCGATATCGCAACTCTGATTCGAAGCATTCAGCGAGCCGAAGGTAATATGGACTGTTTTCAGATGGGAATGACAGATTGTGATCAGGTGGACTGCAAATGGCGAGCCTTTTGTCTGGAAGTATATCCGGTCTTTTGCAAGGATGGAACCTGACTTACTGCTGTTAAAAGAGATGCCATACAGGGAGTTTCACCCCGCATTCCTCACCACCTGTCTGGTGGTGCTCAGTCTCTGCCGGTTAAGAGGTCTTAACCTTTTACGCCAAAAATTTTTGGCAGTGAAATCAGGCGCGTTTTCACTGTAAATAAAGTAATATGCCGGCAGAGGCTCATTTTTTTCCTTTCCTTACGTTTATTATCCCCTTTAAAAAATTTTTCCGCCTAGTTGATATAATTCATAGCGTATACTATATAGTGCTTGATTGAAAACCCTGCTTTTTGGTTAATCATTCAACCATTAATAAGAGGACCAAATGTTCTTGATTGCCGGCGTTACGCCGAAAATGAAAGTTCTTGACAATACCCCCAAACAATGTCCGGTATGTGGTCTTCACCAAGCCTACTACAAACGGGTGGATCATTATTTTAATCTTTTTTTCATTCCGATTTTAAGAGTCAAAAAAGGAGAGCCGTTTGTTATGTGTGAAAGATGTGAAAGAACGGTACATGAATTCAAAAAAGAATATAGCAGTGCCTGCCCGGATATTAAAGAGACGACGTGTCATCATTGCGGGAAAAAATTAAAGAAAACGTTTGAATACTGCCCTTACTGTGGCACACATATTACCTGAAGCTTGCACAGACAATTTTGAAACATTCCAAATAATACATTATGTTAAATAGTTACATTTAGTTCTATGATAGTGTTTTTTATCTGGCGGGTATTTTTGAAATTCTTCTTTTATTACTTCAAAATTGTCTGCCCTTCGGGCGAGCCGGAGGCTTTCATCTGCTGCGTTATTAAGGGATCGCAATAGTTCACTATGGCTTCACCCTTAAATGCCTTGCATATGAAAGCCTCCGACTCGTGCAAAATTCAGGTGCTAAATGAATCATCCCATTCAAAATGTAACTAACAATAAAGTTGAACGTCATGTCGTTTTAGTGGAACCGCAAGTGCCCTGGAATACCGGTAACATCGGTCGCACCTGCCTGGGCACCGGCGCATTTCTTCACTTGATAAAACCTCTGGGCTTTTCTCTTGGAAATCGTGAAATTAAAAGAGCAGGTCTCGATTACTGGCATAAAATCAAACTTTCGATCTGGGATGATTTTAAGAGTTTTCACCATAAGATGGCACCTGGAAAAGAAGAAGTTGCGGTGTTTACGAAAAACGGATCCATTCCCTTTTGGTCCATGCCTTTTCAAAAAAGACTTTTTCTTATTTTCGGATCAGAAACCAAGGGACTTCCGGAAGAAATGATATGCGAATATAAACACGCCACCTACCATATCCCCATTACATCAGAAATTCGGTGTTTGAACCTATCCACAACCGTTGGGATAGCGCTTTATGAAAGTCTGCGCCGTTAGCCCGAATATTTAACTAAAAAAAATAGGGCGCGGAATAAATCCGCGCCCTATTGATTCAAATGATTCATCCGTAAAATATACGGGTTAGAACAGTCCTGTAACCTTGCCGGTGTTAACATCCACATCTACATTTCTGAAGGCAGGATTGGAACTGGTTCCGGGCATCAGGCTGATGGCGCCACAGACCGGACAAAGGAACTTGGCACCGGAGAAGATCAGCACATCCTGAATTGGGAGCGTCCATCCCTTGGGGGTACCTTTCACCGACGGATCGTGGGTCAGGGAAAGGTGGGTTTTGACCATCATGGTTGTGTAATCGTCGTACTGGGAATCGCTCTCGAGCATCTTGGCCTTGGCTTCGGCCGCAGGAGCCCAGGCCACGCCCTCCGCGCCGTAAACGTTCTTGGCGACGAGCTCAACACGGTCACGCAGTTTCGTTTCTAACGGATAGAGGAACTTGAATTTCGGTTCTTCCTCGCAGGCCTCAGCAACAACATCAGCAAATTCCAGGGCGCCGTCGCCGCCGTCAGCCCAGTGTGTGGAGACGGCACAGCGTGCGCCTGCTTCCTCGGCATACTTGCGAACCAAGGCAATTTCGTCCTTGGTGTCATTATGGAAGCAGTTAATGCAGACCACCGGGTTGATGCCGGACATCCGGATGGTATTGATGTGGTGCACCATGTTTTGAATACCGTTTTCCAGCAAGCCCAGATCCTCCTTGATGTACTCTTCGGGCAGGGCTATACCGGCCACAACTTTGGGTCCGCCGCCGTGCATCTTGAGTGCGCGAATAGTGGTTGTGAGAACGGATACATGAGGTTTCAGTCCGCTGTAACGGCATTTGACGTTCCAGAATTTTTCAAAGCCGATGTCAGCACCAAAACCGGACTCAGTCAGGTGGTAGTCAAACATCTTGAGACCGACCCGGTCGGCGATGATGGAAGACTGGCCCACGGCAATATTGGCAAAGGGCCCGGCATGTACCATAAGTGGCTGATATTCAACCGTAGAGCACAATGTGGGGTTGATGGTGTTGACCATCCAGGCGGTCATGGCGTTACCCACTTCCAGATCTTTGGTGGTTACTACATTGCCCGCCTTGTCAAAGGCAACGGTAATGTTGTTCAATTTTTCCCGCAGATCGGCCAGATCACGCACGATGGAGAGAATAGCCATTAGCTCGGAACTCACCGCGATGCCAAACCTGGATGGCATCATAAAGCCGTCCATGCGTCCACCCAGGCCCATGACGATGTTTCTCAGGCCCTGGGCACAAAGGTCCATTATCCAGCCCATCTCCACCCGGGTGGGATCGATGTCAAGGCGCCTCATCTTGGTAAGCCTGGCTAACTGCTCGTCATTGTAGTTGCGCTCATGCTGCATTCTGGCGTTCAAGGCTACCATAGCCAGGTTGTGGGCGTTCATGATGTCGTTGATGTCACCGGTCAAACCCATGGAAAATTCTGTCAATGGAATAATAAGGGCATTGCCGCCGCCGGCCGCACTTCCCTTAATATTCATAGTGGGCCCACCGGATGGTTGACGAATACAACCGCCCACATTCTTTCCCCGCTTACCCAGACCTTCCATGAGGCCAATGGTGGTGGTGCTTTTACCCTCACCCAACGGTGTAGGGGTAATTGCAGTTATCTCAATGTACTTGCCGTCCGGCTTGTCCTTAAGCCGGTTCATGATTTTCAGGAAGTCCAGCTTGCACAATCTTCCCATGGGCAGAATTTCGTCCTTTTGAATGCCGAGCTTTTCCGCCCATTCATCGGGAGTGGGCATGTTCTCTTCGGCGGCTTCGGATATCTGCCAGTCTTGCATTTCTACTGCATTGTAAGCCATGGAATTAATCCTCCTCTATATAAAAGGTTAATAAAACACAGGAACCTTGCATACCCTAAGGTTCCTTCAGCTTGGGTTAATAACTTTGAAATGTTAAATTTTTATCAGGATATGAACTGTGTCTTAAAACATAATCCATTTATTTTGGCAAGCAAAATAACCGTTTTTATCAAATTCAGCAATAATGCAAAAAAAACAAAAATTGTCAACAGAAAAATGCCTTTATATACTAACCCTGAAGCTGATTCAACCGGTAATAGAATCCTTGAATCTTCATCAATTCCGAATGGTTCCCGGTTTCGATGATTTGTCCCCTGTTCAGCACAATAATTTTGTCTGCTTCCCGAACTGTTGAAAGTCGGTGTGCGACAATAATTGAAGTCCGGTTGGACATCAATTTGATTAAAGCCTCCTGAATTTTAACCTCGGTTTCCGAATCGATATACGATGTTGCCTCATCGAGAATAATAAGGTCCGGATTACGGGCAAAGGCCCTTGCAATGGATATGAGCTGGCGTTCACCGCTTGAAATGGATGTTCCTCCCTCGGAAAGCACCGTATGAACACCCTCGGGCAATCTGTCTGCGATGGTTTTGCAGTTTGAGTCCTGTAAAATCTGCTGAAATGTTGATTCCGAAAGATTGCGTGCTCCCAGTGTAATATTTTCTCGGATGGTTTCAGAGAACAAAAAAGGGTCCTGCATCACCAGTGCCATTTTTGACCTTAACTCTTTGACATCTTTTTCTTTAATATCAACGCCATTCAATAGGACACTTCCGGATGTTGGGTCATAGAAACGGAAAATGAGGTTGATCATCGATGTTTTTCCGGATCCCGTCGGTCCAACCACCGCTAAGGTTTCACCGGCTTTTATGCTCAAGGAAATATTTTTAAGAACAGGTTCATTTTTAATATATTCAAAAGAAACCTTTTCCATGGAAATTTCCGAGATCTTATCCAAAGCCGTGCTTAAGGGTTTTGATCTAAATTCGGTACGAAAACCAATGTCAGCAGCCGGTTGTTGTATGGTTTCAGAACTATCCAGTATCAGGAATATCCTTTCGGCCGATGCCATTGAATTTTGCAGAATATTGTATTTTTCAGCGATGTCTCTGATGGGCCTGAAAAACATCTTCATATAAGACAAAAACGCCACAAGGGCACCAAGGCTTATGGTTCCCGAAAGGACACTGCCGCCGCCATAAAAAATCACAACGGCAATTGCAGCCGCACCCAGGATTTCGATAACCGGCATGAAAATCGCAAAAACATGAATCTGTCTCATACCGGCCAGATAGTGTTCATGGTTTAGATTTTTAAATCCTAAGTAATTTTGTTTCTCTTGTAAAAAGAGCTGTATTATCTTGATTCCTCCGATGGTTTCCGAAAACCGGGTATTTATTTCGGCAACCTTTATTCGCAATGTCCGGTAAGCCTCTCTGGCCTGACCTGAAAAATGAAGAGAGGCATACAGAACAAAAGGGAGCACCGTAAAGGAAACCAGGGCCAGTTTAAGATGAATGCCCATAAGAACCACTGCGATTCCCACCAGCAAAAAAAGATCCTTAAAGACAAATGCGATGACGGAAGTGAACAATTCGTGCATGTTCTGAATATCATTGGTCACCCGTGTTACCAATCGCCCCACGGGATTGCGCGTGAAAAATGCCACAGACAGGCTCTGGATATGTTTAAACAGGTGTACCCTTAGATCATGCATAACCATTTGACCTGCATATTCCATGATTAAAACCTGGGCAATATTGAGAACAAAGTTGAAAATTACGATGGCAAGAAAAACAGCGGTGATAAAAGTGACTCCGGAAAGGTCTTTTTTCCGCAATATCGAAAGATCGTTTTTGTCAAGTTTATTAAGGTTGCGAAAAGCAATGAGTGCAAACGATCCTTCAACCTTAAAAAGATCGGAATATTTACGGACAATGGATTCGATTTGCGGATCGGCCATATCCGCCTTTAAGGTTCTGATTTTGTTTTTATCCGAGTCAACCAGCCGATTTTCTTTTAATTTATGTCCGGGTACAATATATCGATCGATGGCAATCTTGGTCACGTAAGGCAAAGAAAGATCAAGCAGGGTGATAAGAACAATCAGAACAATTGAGCTTAACAGCAGCAGTTTATAGGGTTTTGTATATGGATACAGCCGTCCCAATAATTTGACATCATAGGGCTTGCCAAGCTGTTTTTCTTCGAAATGGCCATAATCAATATGCATATTCTTCTTCTATCTCCTGGAGGCGGTATGTTTTGGCATAATATCCGTCAGTTGCCATCAGTTCCGAATGGGTGCCGGACTCAATGATACGGCCGCGATCAAGGGTGATGATCTGATCGGCAAACCGGACAGCAGAAAGACGGTGTGAAACAATAATGATGGTTTTTTTCCCAGCCATGGATCGAATGGTATTGATAATCGTTTCACCGGTTTTAGTATCCACCTGGCTGATGGGATCATCCAGTATCATAATGGATGAATCCTTCAATAATGTGCGTGCCAGGGCAACACGCTGTTTCTGGCCGCCGGAAAGAATAACCCCTTTTTCTCCTGCAACGGTCTCAAAACCGTCAGGAAAAGCGTTAACGGCATCATAAAAGCATGCGCCTTGGGCTGCCTGAATCAATTCCGGTTCTCTTGTGTTTGTATTGTCGAACGTGATGTTTTCCCGGATGGTACCGGCAAATAAAAAGGGTTCCTGGGGCATATACGAGATCATGGATCTTAAGTTTCGGATTTGAATCTTGTGAATATTGATTCCGTCTAACGTAATGCGTCCTTTAACAACCTCAAAGATCCTGGGGATCAGGCTCAAAAGGGTCGATTTGCCGCTTCCCGGAGGACCGACAATCCCAAGGATATTCCCCTGTTTTATTTTCAGGTCGATTCCGTCCAGAACCGGCGTGATACCGGAGGTATGAATATACGGCATATAAGAAAATGACACCGATTCAAAGGCGATAGATCCCTTGACATGCTTGAGGAATACTGCTTCAGGCATATCATCGACTTCCGGCTGGGTTTGGATAATTTTGTCGATCCTATCCAAAGATGCTTTGCCGCGCTGGATCAGGTTTGTGACCCACCCCATGGCCATCATGGGCCAGGTTAACAGGCCGAGATAACTGATAAACGCAACAAAATCTCCGGGCGTAATGGTCAAAGTTATGGCCTGTCGGCCCCCTAAAAAAAGGACAATGACAAGGCTTATATTTGAAAAAAAGACCATCATCGGGAAAAAAAATCCTGTAATTCTTACAAGGGCCAAGTTTTTTTCAATATAATTTTTTGACACCGATTCGAGCCTGGATGCTGCTTCCTGTTGACGGTTGTATGCCTTGATGATGCGAATGCCTGCAAATCGTTCCCTCACAACTTCTGTCAGATCCGAAAAAGCGCCCTGGACCTCTCCGTAATGACGATGCATCTTTTTACTGAAAAAACGGGCTCCGAAAACGATCATCGGCATGGGGATAAGAACAAAAAGCGTCAGCTTGACATTGATATAGGCCATAAAGCCGATGGCTGCCGTACCTAAAACAACAGCATCGGTCAGTGCCACCATGCCCATGCCTGTGGCCATTCGGACGTGTTGAATATCATTGGTGGCGTGGGCCATCAGATCTCCGGTCTTGGTTTTAACGAAATATGAGGCGGATAGTGTTTGAATATGGGCAAAAAGTTTGTTGCGCAGACCTTCCTCTACCCGTCTGGAAGTTCCAAGGAGGCAGCGTCTCCATATATAACGAAAAATGCCGATCAAAACGGCGATTCCGACGATGTAAAGCGCATATATCAATAGTGATGAAGTATCGATTCTATAGTCGGTAAGATCGTCTATGGCCCACTTAATAACACGAGGGATGAATAGCTGCAGAAAATCGACAGTGATAAGACAAACAATGCCGATGCCGATGAAGATTCGCCGTTCTTCAAGATATGGTTTTATTAAATATAGAGATTTCATAGTTTTCTTACAAACAATTGCTTTTATAACAGAATTTCGTATGGGTCAACAAAAGTCGAAACGCGTGCGATTTGTGAAATGTTTGATTCGTCATCACATTGACTTTCATGCCAGTGCTTGTTATGTTGTTTATCTATGGAATCCGGAAACATCGTTGAATATATCGACCGCCAGAAAATAATGTGCGCGGTAGTATTGGAAGTTAAAAATCAAAGACTTAGACTTCTAAACGAATCCAACCGTGAAGTCAACCTTTCAGCCAACCGCCTGGCTCACACGTGTGAAACCTGCCTCGATTTGTCCATGGGACGAAGTAAGATGGTTCACACACTAAAAGAGATTGTGGGCCGACGCAATGCCTTAATCAACAATGTCGATATCAAAGAATTGTGGGAAGTTTTAAATACGGAACAAGAATGGATCGACTTGAGGACAATGACGGAATTCTGTTTTCCGGACAGCCCGAATGATGATCACGAGTCCGCTGTGATGAGGGCCTTTTTTCAAGACAGGCTTTATTTTAAATTTCATCACGATCGGTTTTTCCCGAACACCCAAGACCAGGTCGAACGAAAAATTGCCCATGAAAGAGAAATTGCCCGAAGGAATCGTATCATCCAAGAAGGAGGAGACTGGCTGGCAAACGTGATGAACGATAATGATCCCTTAATACCCGAGGATAAATTAGAAATCGTAGATTTGATCAACTCATTTTATCTTTTTGGAAGGGAAAACGAAAGCTACGACCTTGGAAAGGCAATACTTGCAAGGGCGGGCATAGATCCTGATGAAGAACTCTTTAGTGTTTTGATCAAGCTGGGCGTGTTTCGTGAAAACGAAAATTTAGACCTTTACCGGTATAATGTATCTACTGTTTTTCCTGATGAGGTGAATCAATATGTAACTCGACTCATCGCTTCAACCCAAGATCCCTTAGACACCAAGCATCGAAAAGATTTAACAACGCTTCCCCTAATGACCATAGACGGCCAGTCGACGTTAGATTTTGATGATGCGATCAGTTTAGAGGATTACGGCGATCATTATCGTTTGGGCATTCATATCGTTGATGTTGGACACTTTGTTAAAAAAGGGGACATTATTGATCAGGAAGCCCTCACCCGCGGAAGTTCGATTTATATGCCCGATCAGAAAATTCCCATGCTGCCGTCCTCTTTTGCCGAAGATCTTTGCAGTCTTAAAGCCGGTCAACTGCGCCCCGCAATCAGCATATTGGTAAATCTAAGCAGATCCTATGAAATAAACGATTATGAAATTACCCCGAGTCTCATCAAGGTCGCGCAACAGTTGACCTATTACGATGTCAATATCATTGCAGATGCCAATGAAGATATTGCTGCCCTTCGAAATATAGCAGAAAAATTCCGCCAGGAAAGGATTTCCGCTGGCGCTATTCAGATAACGTTGCCGGATATCAATATCTGGATCGCTGATGATGGTGAGATCAACGTGAGTAGAATTAACAGAGAAAGTCCCGGGAGAATGCTGGTTGCAGAAATAATGATCATGGCAAATTGGTTAATGGCCAAGTTTTTGGCAGAACATAATATTCCTGCCATATACAGATCCCAGGCATCACCGAGGGAAAGACTCTATAAAGGAAATAATGGCACACTGTTTCAAAACTGTATGCAGCGAAAGCTGCTGAGCCGATTTGTGCTCAATCCCGAACCTGAAAACCATTCGGGACTGGGACTAAATGCCTATGTCACCGCAACATCACCGATTCGGAAATATTTTGATCTTGCCACTCAAAGACAGATTCGATCAGTTTTCGGTCTGGAAAAGCCTTCAACACGTGAAGAAATCAATGATGTCATTCAGATCCTCGAACAGCCAATGCGTCATGTTGCTAAAATTCAATATCGTCGCAATCGCTACTGGTTATTGAAATATCTTGAAAAACAATTCGGGCAGAAAGAAGAGGCGGTCGTTCTTTATAAAAAAAGGAATAATTATCAAATAATTTTAAAAGAATACATGATAGAATGCGAGCTGCCGTTGTCAAGCGGCATAGACTTAAGGCCGGAAGATCTAATTCA
This sequence comes from uncultured Nitrospinaceae bacterium, assembly GCA_964195835.1. Classification (GTDB taxonomy): domain Bacteria; phylum Desulfobacterota; class Desulfobacteria; order Desulfobacterales; family UBA11574; genus UBA11574. The sequence continues at coordinate 24,165 of CAXMTB010000009.1, forward strand.
GGTAACCATGCAACATGCCAATGCAAGAAAAGATGTGTTGTCTGTGTATATGGGCTAAATCAATGCGCGTATTATTTCAGAGTTCTTCAAACCAATTCTGTTCCAGATTTTTTTTGACGCGATCCGGATCAAAAATTCTTCCGTTCATTGCAATATAAACACCCGGCGTTAATACCTGAACCGCAGCAACGGCACAGCCGATATTAAACGCAGCATCGCTGTATTTAAACCTGGCCGGCGCCATTGCACCGGTAAGTACAATCACTTTGTCAGGTATGGTTTTTAATTTTTTAGCCGTTTGAATCATGGTATCCGTTCCATGAGTTAATAGGATATGCCGATGTTCATCAGAAACAATCTCGTCGAAAATCAGCTGACGATCTTCGTCGGTCATTTCGAGACTGTCTTTATGCAAAATGGATGATATTTCATATTCAAGATTTACATTTGCTTCCTTTAATATCTCTCCGATCTTAGGTTCTCCCACTTCATAGGTGTTTTTGCGGTCAAAGTATACCTTGTCGATGGTCCCACCCACGGTATAAATTTTGATTTTCATATATAGTTTACCTTATTTCAATAAAGACGGGTTATTTCATCCACTTCAAAACTGGGCCAAGCTGCCGGTCCAGCCTTGCTCACGGCTTCGACCCCACGACCGGCTTCCATCACTTCGCCGATGCGGGCAATCTCGATTCCAGCGTCCCGAATGCTGTCCATAAGCGTTTCGGTTTCATTTTTACGAGAACAGATGAGAAGACTGCCGGAGCCAATCAATCCCATGGGATCAATGCCAAGCAAGGCGCATATCTTTTCGGTTTGCGGAAAGACCGGTATACGGTCCATGTTCACCCTGATTCGATGTTCACCGGCGATGCTCAGTTCAATGAGGGCTGTGGCCAATCCCCCTTCTGTAATATCGTGCATGGCACTGACTCCCCCACAGTCGCGAGCGATTTGCGCTTCCTCTAAAATACTGATGGAAAATAGAAACTGTTTGCATGTTTCAATGTCGGATTCCGTCATCCCCAGAACGCTAAGCCGATCTCCAAACTCCCTGGCAATGATGGCGGTTCCTTCAACTGCAACAGCCTTGGTCAATAAAACGTTGTCCCCCGGCTTTATGTTCCGTTTATCAATCAGGCGGTTTTTTGTCACTGTTCCAGCAAGCATTCCTATGATAACTGGCCTTGTAACAGCATCGGTGATCTCTGTGTGACCGCCGCACAGCGTGATACTCCAGCGGCGGCAAACCGATTCGAGTTCATGCATGACCTGGCGGATGGAGGATGCCGTAACACCGGGTGGAAACAACAGGGTGGTCAAAAACCATCTGGGGATGGCTCCTGACGTCGCGATATCGTTGGCATTGATGAGAACCGCATAATGCCCTATGGCGTCTGTGGTAAAAGTTATGGGGTCTGATTTAATAACAAGGACTTCTTCTTTATCAATATCCACCGCAGCCGCATCTTCGCCCACACCGGCATTGATCAGCACTGAAGGGTCATGAAAATCGAACCCGTCCAAAAAGTTTTCAAGCAGATCATTGGGCAATTTGCCCGATGAAAGGGGCAGCCCCAAACGGACGATATTTTTAATCTCTTCCAAGCCGGAGACGATAAAGTCGCTTTCAACCTTTGTGGTGTTGGATACCGTTCCATAATCCAGAAATGCCGTCATACACCCTGCTGTTTGTCCTGCCTGAATGTCGAAAACAAAGTCACCCACCATCAATATTTGTTTTACATCGACATTCAAGGTTTTGGCTGCCAGTATGATCCCGTCGCCACTTGGTTTCAGCCGGACGGGGGTTTCCCTGGAAACAATGACATCAAAATGCGACATATCGATATCTTCAAAATTCTGCAGGGCCCGTTCTACACTTGAAAGGGTATTTCGGGTAATGATGCCAATGCCGATTCCCTTTGAACGAAGATAATGGATCAGTTTTTGTGCCCCGAGGTTGGGTTCTGAGTTGACTGCCGCTTCTTTTTCAAAACGCTCCAGTTGCTTTAAGGCTTCATTGCGCTGAGAGAGGGTGGGAAGATCTTCTATGAATTCAAGTACAGGGACATCGGCAGGGCAACCGACGGTCTCTTTTAAACGAGGAAAATTCAATGCTCCGGGTTTCGTCAGGGTGCCGTCAAAATCGAACAGAACGGCTTTAATATAAAATGACCGATTCATTATTTTTCCGTTCGTTCTTCATTACCTTAGTTTATTTGGGATATGTATCCACCGACGCTTAATATCTTGAAGACGATGGGGATAATTCGAGATGATGCCGTCAACTTTCCAAGAAACATACTTTTCCATATTTTCTCGGTCATCAACGGTCCAGACAAACACCTTTGAACCCCCTCGTTGCATGCTTTGAATAAATGTCTTTCGTGCGATCGGGTAATGCACCGCCACACCGTCCAGAAATCCCGGCAGCAAGCCGGGCAAGATGCATAACATTGCGTTTTGAAGATTTTGTTTGATGGTTCGTTGTTTGGAAATAGAAACAATCAGAATGAGTGGAAATTGAAACCCTCTTTTGTGCAGTTGACGGAGCAGGTTGTAATTTGAACTGGATATAAAACTTCCTTTCAAAAGGGATGACGCTTTCAATGTTTCCAAAAGATTATCTATGCTTGTGCAGCGTTTGAGTTCAATATCCACGGGTGTGGAACGGGTCGCTTCAAGACAGTCGGAGAGTAAGGGGGCACGATCATCCCGGGAGGTTAGGGATTGAACCTGAGAATATGTCAAATTATTCCACGGCGGCGTTTTATGGTTAAGACGATCATCATGATAAACGATAAAACGGCCGTCACAAGTTTCATGAACGTCCATTTCAATCATTTCAACTTCTGCATCCACCGCGGCTTTTAACGCGGGGATGGTGTTTTCAATGTGTCGGTCACTGAATCCTCGATGTGATATGATTTTTGGGAAATGATCGATACCGTTCACAATGATACTCCAAGGGATTTTTATAAAAAAACCGGATTACAGGTCATAAGGTGTCAGGCTTTCAAAACCATGGTCCGTGACCAGAATGGTTTGTTCAAACTGAGCGGAAAGCGAGTTGTCTTTTGTAACGGCTGTCCACTTGTCACCAAGTATGACGAGCTCTTTTTTCCCCAGATTGATCATCGGTTCTATGGTGAAAACTATGCCGGGAATCAAAGGGATTCCTTCTCCTCGAATACCATAATGGGGAACCTGTGGCGGCTCGTGAAATTCAATCCCAACACCATGTCCTACAAATTCTCTGACCACCGAACACCCATTTTTTTCCGCATATTTTTGAATGGCCCACCCAATATCTCCAATGGTGTTGCCGGGTTTGACCATCGCCATCCCCTTAAACAGACATTTTTGGGCCACGTGAACGATCTTTTTGGCGTCGGGCCCGGGTGTGCCAACGAAAAAGGTTTTGTTGACGTCTGCATAGTAACCGTTTAGAATCGTCGTTACATCGACGTTGACAATATCTCCGTCATTTAAAACCCTTTCCCCGGGGATGCCGTGACAAATCACTTCGTTTACGGAGACACAGACACTTTTGGGGAACCCCCGGTAGTTTAAGGGTGCAGGAGTTGCACCGTGTTTCAGTGTGAATTCGTGCACCAGCGTATTAATTTCATCGGTGACAAGTCCCGGCCTGATTTTAGACTCGACCATGTCGAGGGTATCCAATGCCAGGCGACCGGCCCGCTTAATGCCTTCAATATCAGCCGCCTGTTTGATCCGAATTCTGTATTTTTTGGCATATTCCGCCTTGAGTTTTTCCGGGTCCGGTTCTCTTTTACCCAGGCAGCATTTCTTGTATTTAAGACCGCTTCCGCAAAGGCAAGGGGCATTTCGTCTGCCATTAAACAATTTTTTCCTCATTTTTTTCTCGATTCAAACAACTATATTTTTAGTGATAGTTTAGTCCTTTGAAACAAATCGATTTCAAAGGCGCTTCAGGTATAATTAAATTTTTGCTGAAAGATCACGCCAAAGGCGGATAAAACTCGTGAATAAGGGCTTGTAATGAAAGAACCTGCTCGGGCTATTCATAAAAGTTTTTCTTTAACAGAAGGTCTCATCCATAACGTTAAATCGCCGATGGTTCTTTCAAAACGATCCCTAATCCACTCAGACAGCTTCCAGCAAAAAATTTAATCATACCTGAAGCTGTAATGTTTTCAAAAGGCTAAAATGTTACGATTTTTAAGCGAAAAAATATCGATCTAAATTGATCGATATCGCATTTTTTACAACCTATCGATAATCCTCTCTGATCGGATAAAATACATCAATGATCCGGCTTCGGGTCACGGACTTTCCGGAATGAACGGCATGCGGCGGAATAATAACTACGGAGCCGGGACCGAGCTGTTTGCTTTCGTTGTCCACGGTCAGTTCAAACTCACCTTCAAGAACGTTTGTAACCTGTTCATGTGGATGGGAATGTTCCGGCAATTGGGCGCCTGCTTCGATACTCCAGTAAGAAAATGTCATGTTTTCTGAATGCACAAAACGAACTTTAAATCCGGAGACAAGTTCTTTTTCTTCTATTTCGTCAAGATGTAAGTATTGCATTATTTTTTTTAACCGCGTTTGAAAATTCTATAAACTTTTGATATCATGTTATTTTTTAATGGAGACTTGTTTATGCCAACGGTATGGAAGAATGGTATGTTGGAATATTGGAAATAAGGGCAGAAACAACCTCTTTAAATTGTTTGAAACTCTTTCAAACCCATTATTCCATTACTCCATTATTCCAATTGGGGCGAAGCCCTAAGTCCAATATTGATATATGCGATTAAGGTTTATGTCAATTTATTACCTGAATTTTCCTATACGTTGGATGCGAAATCATTTGTCATACACATTATAATACACTTTTTCATATTGCAGGCCTTCTTTTGGGTGGGCGGATTTTTTCTCGGCCGGATATCCGATGGCAATCATCGATTCTACGTTTAGGTTTTTCGGAATATTTAACAATTCACGAATGTACTGTTCTGCTGCTTTTGTCTGGTCATGCATTCTTTTTCTGATCTGAATCCAGCAACTTCCAAGTTCCATGGATTCTGCTGCCAGGTGAATATATATCGAAGCGATGGAAGCATCCTCAATCCACACATCGCATTTTTCAGGATCCGCACAAACAACAATTCCCAAAGGCGCATCTTTTAAAAATGATGCACCGTGAGGCTTGGCTATTGAAAGTTTTTCGAGTAAAACACGATCGGTAACCACAACGAACTCCCAGGGATTAAATCCCCTTGACGAAGGCGCTCGAAGGGCTGCTTCGATAAGCCTGTCGATTTTCTCGGGTTCGACGGGTTTATCCAGGTATCGACGAATGCTTCTGCGTTTTTGAACCAGGGATAAGAACATATTAGTTTCCTCCTCAATTTATAATTTAAATAATGACGCGACTATGATAAAGAATTGAATTGTAAAGTCAATTCGAATTTTTTACAAGGGCGCCAACAATTTTTAATGAAAATATTGCTGATATATCCGTACTGGCTTGAAAAACGGGCCGACATCCAAGATGTGATCGTTCCTCCCATCGGCATGTATTACGTCGGTTCTGTCTTAAAAGAGAACCATTACGATGTGGAAATATTGAACTGGTGCAGGATGAATGAAACGCCCGAAGACATTGAAAAAGTCCTGCTTGAAAAAAAACCGGATATCATCGGTTTTTCTATTTTGCAGGCCAACCGATGGGGTGGCATCGAAATTGCCAGGATTGCAAAACAGATCCATCCCAAAGTGAAGATTGTCTTTGGCGGGGTGACGCCGACCTTTTTGTGGAAACATTTTTTAACCCATTTTCCGGAAATCGATTTTGTGGTTATCGGTGAAGGCGAATATTCGTTTTTAAATCTCGTAAAATATTTAGAAAATAACAAGGAACATCACATAGAAGACATTCGAGGCATTGCCTTCAGAAGAGACGGCAACGTTGTCCGGACAGCACCTGCCGAGCCGATTCATCATATAGATGCGCTGCCGGTTCCGGCAAAATATTTTGAATACCAGCATCTGTCCCTGACCCGTGGCTGCCCGGGTAAATGCGCGTTTTGCGGATCGCCTCAATTTTGGGGTCCTAAAGTTCGATTTCATTCCGTGGAATACTTTATCGACGAACTCGAGCGCCTTTACCAAAAGGGCATCAACTTTTTCTATTTCTCAGATGATACCTTCAGCATTGACAAAAATCGGGTGATCGAAATCTGCAAAAAAATACTGGAAAAAAGGCTGAACATCACATGGGTGGCCATCTCCCGCGTCAACTATATGAGTGAAGACATCCTTTGCTGGATGAGAAAGGCCGGCTGCATTCAGATCAGTTACGGTGTGGAGAGCGGCTCGAAAAAAATCAGAGGTCTTTTGAACAAGAAAATTGCAAACGATGACATTGAAAAAGCGTTTGTCATGACGTTAAAATACGGTATTTTGCCCCGCGCCTATTTTATATATGGCTGTCCCGGAGAGACACACCGGACCATTATCGAAACCGTTGATCTTATCAAAAAAATCAAACCGCTGGTCATCCATTTTTTTGTTCTTTCGCTGTTTCCCGGAACTCGCCTGTACGAGGAATATAAGAAAAAAGAGAAGTTAAACGATGATATCTGGTTAAACAAAATCGAGGACATCAAATATTATGAAACAGATCCCAAATTATCCCGTGATGATGTCCTCTTGTTTGGAAAAACATTGCGAACCCGATATCATGAACTGATTCCCGAAATTGTGGATGCCATTGAGCTTGTCGATAAAAATGAATTTTATCCCTTTCATGCCGATTTTTGTTCCAGACTTGGGATGACCTTTGATCACGGGGATTACGCCAACAATAACGCAATCTTGGGAAAAGAAAAAATTGCTGAAAAGTTATACATAAAGGCACTAAAATATCACCCGCACTCAAGTGCTTATCTTGGATTGGGCATATTGAATCAAAAGAAGAACGCCTATCATGAATCCATTAAAATTCTATCAAAAGGCATTCAGTATTTTCCGGACAACGAGCAGCTCAATATGTGTCTCGGTGTAAGCCACATGAATATAGGGGATTATAAAACAGCGCTGTCCTTTTTTCTAAAATTTCAACATTCAAAACAGGCACTGGAATTGATCATTAACTGTTACCGTGCATTGAATGACGTTGAAAAAGCATCGACGTATCAACAAAAGCTAGAGCTCTAAGGAATAACAAACTCAACAGGGGAGTTGATAACCAGTCAGACTTATTAGTTCTGATTACGGTTGAACGCCTTTGTAATGGCTGATGTTAAAGCACCGGGCTAATGGATAAAATTCGTTGTGTACTTGCAGCTTGAATTTGCCAAATTATATTTTCATATAAAATCCCAAATCTTTTTCATAAAATTTTGTTTCAGTGTAATTTGCGCCGACAATGCGATCCTTTATCCATATAACCTTTACTAATTTGCGGATCTCTTTTCTCAGCGGGTTGTCGAGTTTAAATTTCACTTCCAATATATCATCTGAAGAAATTTGAAGTGGTTTGAGGCTTTCAAACCGGATTCCAGTCAGTGAAAGTTCCCTAATGATTATTTCCCCTTTTCCTCCCTTTTCCTTGGCAATGTATTCACCGGGCAGCCTGACATTCTTGCGGTATTTCTTTCGGAATTCGATGGTGAACCGGTGAGTTTCGCCACATTTACATTTGGCCTTCAGGCTTTTTGGAGTATCCTTGAAATCCGTTACATCTATATTTTTCTCAAATCCGCATTTGGGACAGATTATCGTTGCTTGATTGGTATCGTCTACATACACTTTTTTCATTAATTATCCTCTTTTCCAATAGCACTAATGGTAATTTTCAAATAAAGGAAATATTGTTATTAATAGGGGTTACAATCTGCTTTTTTTTCGCCTTTCTTTGTTAGCAAGTTCTAATTTTTCTATTATGGCATCGGTCACAAAATCCTGAATAATAATTTCTTTTTCAGCACACAAGGCTTCTAATCTTTTAAATAATTCTTCCGGCAGCATGATTTTAAGAATCTTGGTCTCTATTTTTTCCGGGATCAGTTTCTTTTTCATACGAGGTCTTTCTTTTGCAAATCAATCAATTTCTTCAACATACCGAAAAATAGCCCTGGGGGTACACGAGACGCAGTTGATTATATTGACTTGCTGTCTTTTAACTCTGCTCATAATTTTCGAAAAGGCCGATGATGATACACCGAGTTGACGAGCGGTCTCAGCAAACGAAATTCCATATTCTTCAACCTTATAAAAAAAAGGCGCTAATGCCAACATTTTATTCGACCTTGTCAACGATGTCTCTTGTTTTTTCTATTTTTCACTGCGTAACGTCACTCGGAGGACAGATCATCAGCGATAGTGATGCAGCTGTTAAAAAGATCGATACAATCAATGCACTGATTCTGGTCGAAAAAAAAATTACCGAAACTCACCACCTTGATGTGTGCCGGAAATCCTGATTGCTCCTCTGAGCCGAGCCTTGAACCGATAATTGTTTCCAAAGATTATATCGGCTTTATAGCACCGGGGTATAAAGGGGATTCCATGATATGTTGGACAAATCGGTCTTTTGTTCTTGATTTGTGATATTTTTTTTGCTTTTACATTGCGATGTTTTTACATTTTTAAAGGGGGAATTCTTCTAAATGGCGGATAAAAATGTTCTGATTATCGGTGGCGGAGTAGCGGGTCTTGCCGCGGCAGTTGAACTCGCCGATTTAGATATCCAAGTTGAATTAATCGAAAAATCAAATTTTCTGGGCGGACACGCCATCGGCTATGCCTGCAAGGCCATTAATAATACCTGCGTAAAGTGCGGCGCATGCATGGTGGAAGAAAAATTGCAAAGCGCGGTTTCTCACCCAAACATAAAAATATTGACCGGCAGTCAGGTGCAAAACATCTCTAAAAACCATCGATTCACAGCAAGTATTCGCCAAGAACCTTTGGTTATCGATCGCGAAAAGTGCACCAACTGCGGGTTGTGTCTTGATCGATGTCCGGTCGACAGGACGATTCTTCAGGGTTTTTCAAAAAATAACCATCCCTTTTATGCGGTCAACAAAGAAAAATGTCTTTATTTCAAAGATCAATCCTGCACCATCTGCAAGGATGAATGCCCTGAAACGGCCATTGATCTGGACAAAAAAGCATCGGAACATACCATTGAAGCAGGTGCCGTATTGATTGCCACCGGATTTCAACCCTTCAACCCCAAAGACAAACCTTACGGGTATGGGCGTTTTAAAAATGTTGTTACCGGTCTCGACCTGGAAAGAATGTTAAAACAGTTCGGTCGGGTAAAAAAGCCGAGCGGCAATAAACTTTTGCAAAAAATCGCCTTTATCCAGTGCGTGGGCTCCAGGGATGCCAAGCTGAATCATCTGTGGTGCTCAAAGGTATGTTGCGGTTCGGCGCTGCGTATGGCAAGGCTGATCAAAGAAAGGCAGCCGAAGACCGAGATCACCTTTTTCTATATGGATGTTCAGACCTTTGGAAAGGACTTCGAACAATTCTACCGAGAGGCTCGAGAAGACATCCGAATGATACGGGCCATTCCCGGTGATTTTTATGAAATGGATGATCAGCGTTTGAAGGTAAATTTTGTGGATAATCCTACGCATGAAACCATGGAAGAAGTTTTTGATCTGGTGGTGCTATCTGTCGGCATAACCCCCTGCGAGGATATTGGACCCATGTCTCGGATGTTCAAGATAGGGCCTGATGAATTCGGATTTTTAAAAACCGATGATAAGGGAATGTTGGTTTCTAAAAATGGTGTATTTACAGCCGGGACCGTCCAAGGGCCAATGAGCATTCCCGAGACCATTGCCGGTGCCGGAAGTGCTGTGTGGAAGATCATTAAATATATTGATGGACACGAATTAAGGTTTGAAAAGGTGACAGTGTGAACAATAAAACACTCATTTTAGGAAATGGGCCTTGCGCAGTTGCTGTTGCTGAAAATCTTCTAACCACAGGCATTGCAATCGTCATTGCAACCACAGATGATACTATCGGTCTTGATGGATCGGCCGATTCCGGGGCCTTACAAATCCTGGCAGAGATGCGATTGATTTCATGCAAAGGTTCTTTGGGGACATTTAGAATCGAGGCGATACAAAACAATAAACCCGTAACATTAGATGTCGGTCGCATCATCATTGCCGAGGAAGATCAAAGGACCTCCAATTTTTCGCTGTACGGATTGAATGCGTCTTCTAATGTCATCACGCTGTCTCATATGAAGAACGTTCTGCACGATTCATCGTGTGAAAAAAGCATCCTTTCGGAAATAAAAAAGGTGGTTTTCCTTACAGGCTTTGTAAAGGAAAGTTCGCCGGTCATTGCGAAAGAGGTGATGTTATCTTCTCTTTTACTTCAAAAAGACTATAACCTGCAGACATATATTCTGACGAAGAACTTAAAGGTGGCCGGAGACGGTCTCGAATCCTTATACAGAGAAACTAAAGAAGCCGGAACAATTTATATTAAATTTACGGATGCTGTACCTGACATTCATCAGGGAGAAGAAGATAATATCCGAATCGAGTTTTTCGATGAAATAACATCAAAAAATTTCAGACTGACGCCGGACATGACAGTGGTTGATGAGACCATCGTTCCTTCTCGATACGCAACCGGTCTTGCAAAAATATTCCATATCGAAAGCGATGTTAACGGGTTTGTCCAGGCAGATAACGTTCATAGATATAGTGTATTGACCAACAGAAAAGGAATTATGGTTGCAGGTCCTTCAAGAGACATACTGGCCGATGACGATCAAAGAATCGATGCTGAAAATGCGGCGCTTGCAGTCACGGGTCTTGCTTCAGGAGAAACGGAGACAAAAGCCAAAAAGGCACAAGTTCATGCGGGACAGTGCATACGATGTCTGACCTGCTATCGCCTTTGCCCGTATCATGCGATAACGCTGAATGCCTGTGTGGAAGTTGTGCCGAATGCCTGCGAACGCTGCGGTATATGTGCGGCACACTGTCCAAGGGGTGCTGTTCGCATCACAGATCTTGAGCCCGGCGCCATATCAGATCTGATAACAACCGACACCGGTAGGCAGCCCCAGAAAACGTTCATGCCGTTTATCGTGGCTTTCTGCTGCCATCGTTCGGCGGCCCAGGCCCGGGATCTGGCGATATGCATGGGGCACAGACTGCCCCAAGGATTGCAAGTGGTGGAAGTGCCGTGCTCAGGCGCCGTATCTTACGACCATATTTTTGCGGCGTTGGATAACAATGCCGACGGCGTGATGGTTTTAACATGCCATAAAGGAAACTGTCATTCAGAGCAAGGGAATATTTATGCGGGCCAGACGGTAGAACAAATTCAAGAAATGTTTTCACGGGTCGGTTTTGAAAAAGAGCGCCTTTTAATACAAACCCTTGCGTCCAATATGGGAACGGAATTTGCCCGGATTGCAGATCGCTTTGAAGAGACGATCGTGAAAATCGGCCCCAGTCGGCTGAAGAAGAATTAATAGCCGGAAAATCAGCGTCGTCCAAACCATGAAGGGGAATACAGGAAAGAGAAAAGAGGATAGAGGAAAAAGGAAAGAGAAAAGAGTACTGGTTGTTGATACAACAACAAATGAGGTGCCTATATGACATCATCATCTGAAATCATCGATATGGATCAACTCGATCACAATAGGTGCAGAACCTGGCCATTTTTCCAGGATTTTTGCGTGACTTGCGGCCTGTGTGCAAGTTCCTGTCCGGTCTCGGGAATCGATAGATTTGATCCGCGCATGCTGGTCCGAATGGTTTCTCTAGGACTTGTCGAGGATCTGGTCGACGCCCGGTGGCCATGGATATGCACTATGTGTGGCAAATGCGAAAATGTTTGCCCCATGCAGATCGATATTGCCGATCTGATCCGAAAAATTCGATCCAAAAGAGAACGTGAAAAGGTTCCGGGAATTCTGCACAAGGGTCTTGTGGCGGCTCTGGAGACCGGCAATAATCTTCGCCTGCCAAAAGAAGATTTTATGTTCATCATCGAGGATGTTGCCGGAGAAGTTGCCGAAGAGCCCGGATTTGAGGGATTTGAAGCACCTATTGATAAAAAAGGCGCAAACCTTTTAACCACGATTCATAACAAACTGGTGAATACTCATACTGAAGATTTAAAACACTTTTGGAAGATTTTTCATGCGGCCAAAGAAGACTGGACCGTTACATCCGAAAACTGGGAGGGTACCAACTGGGGGTATTTTACGGGTGACGATGATGCCATGAAGGTCATGGTCGGCCGGATCGTGGATCAGATGAAGCGACTGGAAATAAAAAATCTTCTTTGCCCTGAATGAGGCCACTCCTATCTTGCGACCCGGTCGGGTCTTGAAAAATATTATCCTGAAGCACTCAAAAAATTTAGTGTAACCACGGTGTTTGACCTAATGATCAATTATATTAAAGAAGGCCGAATCAAACTCGACAAATCGAGATTTACACAACTTGCTGCCTATCACGATCCATGTAATTACGGGAGAAAGGCCCAGAAACATTTCGGACACGGTTATTTTGACGAGCCACGTTGGATTATGGATCAGTGCCTTGAAAACTGGGTCGATCTTTATCCCAATCGAATGGATCAAATTTGCTGTGGCGGAGGCGGTGGAACCATGACCACCGGGTATAATGATGAACGTGTCTTTTATGCCAGAAAAAAAATCGACCAGATCAGGGCCACAGGGGCAAAGATGATCGTAGTCCCCTGCCATAGTTGTCACGGACAGTTTAATAATGTGAAAGGCGAATACGATTTTGAAGATCTTGAGGTGAAGTACCTGTGGGAACTGGTGGCCGATTGCCTAATTCTACCTTAGAAAATTTTCCGTAAGTGTTCACGGGGAAGCAAACCCCGTGAACACTTACAATTTCCCGGCCTGCGATTCGTGCAAGATTCAGGTAATGAATCATCGAACAATGGCGAACCCGAGACGCAGCGCTTCAGTCCGATCTCTGAAATTGAGCAAACTTTCCGCCAGAGCGTTGACATACTGGGCCTGAAAGTACAGGTTGAGATTTTTAAATATAAAACGATGCAGCGGATAGGTGAGATCGAACTCCATGGAACCGCCTTCCTTTGCCCAGCGAAAATGGGACCCCAGAACAAAACCGTCTGCTTGACCCACCTTTATCTCCACATCGAAATACCCCCTGTAATCTTTTAAGTCGGGATTGTTTTCGTCTTCGTTAGCAATGTATGCCCAAATCTTCGGCGCAATCATTATGCCCAGTTTGGTATTTTTATCGTAGGCAATATATATGGGCTTGATATACAAAAAGTTGGTGCTCCGTGAATTTTCTCCTCCGCGGCCGTTTGATTCATGCTGAAAACCGCTCTTCACAAAGAATCCTGTGGCCCAGGGAACCCTGATATTAGGTGACATAAAAAAAAATTCCGGCTTGTAGCTGGTGTCTTCAAACGGTTTTGAGGCCGATTCCAAGTCCCAGAAGGATGTCTGGGTGTAAGCCAAATGGAAGCCCTTGGTCCATGGGTGGTCCTGTACCAGCGCGCTGTCGAGGTCAAAAAGCCGGTATTTGAAGCTGATTTGAAATTTGCTTTTTTTGGGATCGGTTCCGACGAGAAGGTACATGGGGTCGTAAGCCGTGAGATTTTTTAGATACGGTTGATACAGTTCATATAGTGAATCCAGGGCTTCGAATTCCTTGGGTACGGTTTCGTTGCTTTTTGACGCTTTCATTGAAGCGCTGCTATGGACCGCAAACATGGTATGGGACTCTTTAAATTCCGGTATTGCCATGGTAATTGCGCCTTCAATGGTTGAGGGAAGGACCAGTGTGTATTGCACTTTTTCAAAACACCCCGGACATATGGTCATCGTCTTTTCGGATGTTGTCCGGATGGCATAAGCCTTCACTTCAACGATTTTATCTCCAGCGCTCAAACGACACATAATGCTGTCCGGAACATCCACTTGCAAAGATTTATCTTCTGAATTGTGGAAGTACACGGCAAATACCGTCGACTGTCCGGCCTGAGGCATCTCGGCCGGCGGAGCGATAACCGTTTCAATGCCTCCGGCATATGCGACTGTATTGAAAAGCAAAATTAGCAAGGCAATTGAAACTCTCATATATAAATCCCTCCATAGAAGCCTTCAATTTGATGAACAACCCGCGGAAAGCACGTTCATTGATGATTGTCGAATCAGAGTAGAGATCATGTTTTAAAAGGTCGGTGGAATATACTTAAATCACGCTGTCTCGGCATCCATCGGTTCAGTGCAACCGATGCTCAAAAATTATTAACACCCGGAGTCATAGGATGTAAAGAAAAAGAAGATGTTACATAAGCCAAGATATGGGTGCGTTGACTTAAAATTCAGGTGATAATTTGTAGAAAAGTCATGATCACCGTTGGCAAGGGCATCGCCCCTTTGGACCTTTTTTCAGCCTTTGTGAAGATTTTGGCCGAGGCTATGACCCTTCATCTTTTTACGCAAATCGGGATTCCGGTTTCATCCTCCCAGGCGATTGTGGGGGCAGTGGTGTGGGTGGGTATTGTTGGGGGCTCCGGACGGTCAATCCAAAGATGCTTGTAAAAATCACCGTGGGATAGGTCATGACTCCTTTTGCATCGGGATTCATGACCATCCTTTTTGTTTATGTGGCTTCCATAATAATGTGATGGACAATATTATCGGCGCTATTGCCATGGTCTATTAATATTTGGAGAGAATTCAAAAATTTTCAATTTTTGTTTTTAAGGTTGATTTTTCAGCTTCTTTTTTTGTGCAGTCCGGACAAAATCCTTCAAATTCAAGGCGATGTCCAATTATCGAAAAAACGGTCGCACCGTATAGCTCATCTTCCAGTTTATTCAACGGCGCAATGGGAGCATCGTCTACCTGTCCGCAACATAAGCAACGGATATGGTAATGTTTATTCGGATTCCAATCAAATCTTTTAATGGTTCCACCAAGTTCCAGTTTCTGTATCAATCCCATCTTGACAAGGACCTCCAGATTTCTATAGACCGTACCCAGACTGATACGAGGGAGCTGTTTTCTAACCAATTCATAGATTTCGTCAGCACTGGGATGGGATTTTGTTTGTCTTAAGATATCAAGAATCGTTTTCCGCTGGAGTGTCATCCTGCGGGTCTTTTTTTCAGGCAAAGCGAAATTTCCTTTTATAAATAGATTTAAAAAATTTTATAATAAATGTCTTGACTATCCTATTGACTAATTGATATTAGGAATGATTATTAATATTATTATTAATAATCAATGTCAATGTCAAAGTTACATGACAATTAATTTTTCCATGTATGGAAAAACTTAAAAAGGAGGAATCATTAATGACAGAAGAAAAAAAAGAAAGGGTCGTCAAGCCGAAAAAGATGGCGGATCCTATAGCGGCCTCTATTGATCCTGCAACTCAGGAAATGATCGCTAGGGCTCAAAAACTGGATATCGAGACGGTTTTTGATCGAGCAGTCACCATGAAACCCTGCAATATCGGAATGCAGGGAACCTGCTGTAAAAACTGCGCGATGGGACCGTGTCGTCTGCCCTTGCCCAAGGCGGGGATCGAAGGCGAGGATACCCGAAAAGGGTTGTGTGGTGCCACTGCCAATACCATAGCGGCAAGAAACTTTGCCCGTATGGTGGCAGCCGGTACTTCGGCCCATTCAGACCACGGGCGTGCTGTGGCCGAAGTCTTTTTGTCGGTGGCCCGAAAAGAGAGCCAAG
>CAXMTB010000010.1:0-39697 GCA_964195835.1 uncultured Nitrospinaceae bacterium
AAAACTCCTCCCGGCAATACCTCTTAATGCATTCATCTCATAAATGCGAGTACCATTGGCATCATACTGGTATTCCTCAACCAGGGTGCTGTCTTTGATGACAGTTAAAAGCCGTCCCATGGCATCATAGGTGTAAACATAATTGGAGGTTGTGCCGCCGACAGTTTCTGACTTGTTCGTAATTCTGCCATTATTATTTCGGGTCAAGTTCCACGCGTTAAGGCCTAAACCGCTAACAATATAGTCCCCACTAGTAACTTCTCCATACCCATTGAAACTGCGAGATAGGCTTAGCGCGCCGCCAGTGACTGTCTCCGGCAGGCCGTTTCCGGCATTGCGGGTAATGGTAAAGCTCCCTGCGCCGGCCAACAGACCGTCATTATCATAGTTGTAGCTCTCGGTCGTGCTGGTATAGGTCAGCGAGGTCAGGTTAAAATCATCGTTATAGGTGTAGCCAAGAGCCTGGTTTAACGTGCCACTCAAGGTTTCAGACGTAACAAGCTTTCCATCATAGCCGTAGGTGATGGATTCCGATCCCTTTGTGATTGAACCCATCTTAGTGCCGCAAAGATAGGTAAAATTAATATTGCCTTCCGGCGTCTGAATCTGAGAAAGCCGTGTTGTGTCATAGATGTTGTTGATCTGATTTCCGGAAGGAAAGTTTGTCTGTTTCAGTCTCCTGTCCTTATCGTACACGTAACTGTAGCTTCCGCTTAAAGGCTTCTGGTATGAATTGTTAAGGTTAACCTTGTTGTACCCAAAGCCGTGATTGATAGTCGATGGATTGGTCAGCACGGTCATGTTGCCGTTATTATCATAGGTAAACCCAATTGAAGTCGTATCCGGACGGTTAATTCCGGTTATACGGCCCACCGCATCGTAACTGTAGCTTGTTGTGTAGTTCTCCGGATCGGTAATGGATTCAAGGAACCCTTGTGCATTATAGGTAAAGGCGGTTTGTCTGGTATTGGTAGTGATAGAGGTCAATCTGCCCCTGGTGTCATACCCGTAAGATGTATCAAAAAGACCAGGCACACTTACACTGGTCGTCGATAGGTTTGTAGGATCGTAAAGTGTAGTAATGCTTCTGTTTTCCGGGGATGTGACACTCTTTTGCGCCAGAAGGGTATCGTGTACAATTTTTGTGATCTTGCTGTTGACGGTCACTCTGTCGGTGATCAGATCCGGCGTTCCTTCCCCGTTTGTATCCTGGTAGCTCTTACTTTTGGTTGTCACCTTTTGAAGAGCGCTAGGCGTGTTTTCTCTCATCTCTTTTATATATTTTAATTTGTATTGATAATCGATGCCGTAAAGGAATTCAAGGTCCATACCGCAGGGGAGAACCTTGGTTACGACCAACCCGTCTGCAGACTGGGTAAACAGTGTCTCGGCCCCTGTAGGATCGGTGATGGTGGACGTATAGACCTCGATTGGGTCGATATGGTCTATATACGATGTGACATTCCCTTCACCAGTTGTTACTTCTGTCAGCATATCACCATTTTCATATACGTTCCTTGTGAAATTCCAGTGTCCTCCTTCTTCATCAAAGACGTCTGTTAATTCAATGGCATTAAATTGATGATCAAACTGATTTCCTTGAGGTTCGATTTTAGCAGTCATCAGGCCTTCAGGTGTGTATTCAAAGGTGTAGATACTCCCATCCGGATAGGTGATGCGGGTGAGATGGTTGTCGGCATCTATGGATAGCTGGGTCGTAAGACCATCGGGAGAGGTGGTCGAAGTGGGGACACCGCTTCCGTCCCGATTGATTGTGGTCTGGTTGCCAAATTGATCGATAACGGAGACCAGGTTTTGATTTTCATCATAACTGAATTCATACAAAGTTATGCCAGTATCAAGGTCTATCGTTGCATGATGTCGGCCGGAATTGCTTATGATATATCCCACTCCTTTTTCACCAAAGACAACATGACCGCTAGTTGTATAATCAGATAAGACTGAAGGGAAAGATATCTTTGTGATTTTATGATAATCAAAATCGGCGATGTAAAGGTTGTCCAAGGGGTCCAAACAAACGCCAAACGTACTAATGCCATAGGGACTTCCGGCTACAGTAGTTATGATACCGTTTGTATGCACTTTACGAACACGATTATTGAAACTATCTGCAATGTAAAGATTTCCCGTAGAATCCAAGGCAAGACCATGCGGTTGAGAAAGTTCTGCCTGAGTAGCAAGACCTCCGTCGCCGCTGTATTCGCCCAGATAAGAACCAGCAGGGCCGCTGCCTGCTATCGTAGTTATGATACCACTTGCATCGACTTTCCGAATACGGTGGTTATAACTGTCTGAGAAATAAAGATTTCCTTCAGAATCCACAGCAACATCACGAGGATGATGAAGTTGGGCTTCGACGGCAGAACCCCCATCGCCGGTGAAGCCGCTGGTCCCATTACCGGCTACAGTAGTTATGATGCCATTTGTATCGACCTTGCGAACACGATGATTATAGCAATCTGCTATGTAAAGGTTGCCTGCGGCATCCATTGTAATTCCATATGCATTATTCAGAAGGGCATCTGTGGCAGGAATGCCGTCACCGTTGTACCCGGCTGGCCCTTTGCCAGCAGCAGTAGTTATGATGCCGTCTGTATTGACCTTCCGAATACGGTTACCATCGCTAATGTAAAGGTTGCCTGTGGCATCCACGACAGAACCGGTTGGAAAACTCAATCTGGCATCTGTGGCAGGAATACCGTCACCCGAATCACGGCCACCTCCGGCCACAGTAGTTATGATGCCGTCTGTATCGACCTTCCGAATACGGTGATTGGTTGTGTCCGATATATAAAGGTTGCCTGCGGCATCCACGTTAACACCTTCCGGGTAGTAGATACAGGCCTGAGTTGCAAGGCCGCCATCACCGCAGTATGTCCCCCCCCCTCCGCCTGCCACTCTGGTGAGTAAGTTTTTTACATTTACATTATCATTGACTACTGATCCGTCCCCCTTGTAAAGGGTGGCAGCGTTAATAAGGCTGAGATAATGGTGGGAGGACAGAGTCCAGCCTTGGGCAATGGTTCCGATCTGTTCTCGATTGGGGTGTTGGATTACCAGGCTGCTGAACTTCCAAATAATCACTTCATTGCGTCCCCCAACAAGAGTTATATCATAGCCTGCCTGTCCAAAGCTTAAAACGTTGCTTCCACCGGCGGTATAGTGCAACAAGTTGTATACAAAACCTATGCTTACATGGGCAGTAGGGTTGGCAACCTCCCTTCCCAGAAAATCAAGCCCATCCCAGCCAAACTCCGCCTTCTGGTTGGGAATCGGATCAAGCGTCTGCTCTAATGTTTTGCCTGCAATTTTTACCCTGACGATAATTCTTTTAAGGCAGGGGGGAACAAAATCGCCACTGGCCGGGACAGCAATGCCGTGAAAATAGCCTGGGACTCTGTTGCTTTTATAGTGCATTGTCATGCCGGTACCAGGGATAGGAATATCTTCATGGAAAATACGGGCTCTCTCCTCTACAAAGGATCCTGTCTGTCTTTGACAGTCTTCAACACACTGCTGGCCTGCTATTGGCGGTCCTTTCGGGTTGGGAAATATGGCACCTGCCGGCGGGCCATAGGGCCAGTTAGTGTCCCAGGGGGTAAAGTGGGACACTATTACACGCCAGTAGGTGGAATCCGGCTGGTATGTTCCGGCATCGTTTAAGCCCTTCACCTCATCGCTGAATGATCCGTTGCTGTTAAGGTCGTCGGGATTATCATCTCCATTGGCATCCAGGGCATCCACAATGCCATCAGAATCCGTATCGAGAAGTTTCACCACCACGCCGTTGTCCGAGGGCACCCATACACCTCTGTCTCGATCGTAGTAGCCGACAGGTACGATTTCCCCCACGTCAAACCCCAGAAAATTATTAACCCATGTGATGACCGGTTTTTCAAACCGAACCCTTTGCGCGCCGTCCACACCCAGTTCCGCGCAATAGGTATAGGCAGAGTTGGGCGGCAGTTTGGCAGGCATGGACTCAGGAGTTGTATACTCGGTGGCCCGTGTGGTGATGGTGGTCAGTTCCTGGACATCATTTCCGTTTTCATCTACCAGATAGGCATGGTTGTCTCCGGTAAATACCATGGTCGCAGACCGGCTCCCGAATTCGTCAGAGACTTGTGTACTCTGGTGCGTCACCACCGTGTCCGGGTTGCCGTCAAAAGTAACGGCGGTGGCCACCGGGTCCTGGACAATCATCCGGATGGTCTCGGCAATGGCAATGTCGTTCCAGGGCACATAGACCTTCCGGTGGGCGGTTATAAATCCATCCTTTTGATAGACAACGGTTAACGTTGTTCCACCTTCAACCGGAAGGGAAAATCGACCCTGTGCATCGGTTAAAACCGTGCCGTATTCCGGATGACCGTGCAGGGTCACCGAAACTTCGGATACAGGAGAATCGTCAATGGAAAGAACCAGGCCGGTTATCAATGAAAATCGTTTAGAATCATATTCTGAAATAGTAGCATCAGTTGGGATTAGATCCTCATACTGTTTGCCGAAAGACCCTTCCGGTAGCGGTTCAGGGCTGCTGGTAACAGTGACAACCGCTTGTGCACTGTTTGAACCCGTTGGTCCAGTCACTGTGATGGTGTAGGTAGTGGTATGTTCGGGATACACAGTAATCGAACCATTCACAGATGCAACACCGATACCATTGTCGATAAAAGCACTTTGCGCGTTTACGGAAGTCCAGGATAAGATGGCAGAACCGCCCTGTTCGATGCTTATCGGTGCAGCGCTTATTTGCAAGGAGGGAGGCGCGGATGGATCATTAACCGTAATGGTAATACTGCTCGCGGCAGTGCCTCCAGGGCCTGTGGCTGTAATAGTATACGTGGTGGTTTCCGTGGGAGAAACCGGAATAGTACCATTGACATCAACGGCTCCGATAGCCGGTTCGATCGTGCAGGTATCTGCATTGGCCGAATTCCATGTCAGAGTGGCGGATTCACCCAACAAGATGGTTTCCGGCACGGCATTTATGCTCACGGTGGGCAGAAGATACGTTACGGTGACGCTTTCAGTGGTTGTTCCGCCTGCGCCGACAGCGGTGAGCGTGTATGTGGTGGTCTCGGTTGGAAAAACCTCATAAGATCCGTTTGGATCGACACCCCCGATGCCAGGGTCTATGCTGATGGTATCGGCATCGATAACGTTCCAGGCCAACGTGCTGGGTTCTCCCAGCTTAATGGTCTCCGGATCTGCGGAAAAGAAGACTTCCGGAGGCTGGGAAGGAGTTCCTCCTGAATTGATCGTTATCGCTACCGAAGCTCCGGGGGTTCCCAAGAGGAAAACGGTGATAAAGTTAATGGATCGCAATATTTTTTCTTTTTCAAACACGACGTCGCCCCCGGTTAAAAAATCCCGAAGGGGAACAAGTGTGGTGTTGAAAAGAATAAATCCGCTGCTGATCGGCATATCAGGGGTATTTTTGGTGATGGTGATAATGCCTTCTCCAGGAGCTGTTACATTGAACGTATGAACCGACGCGTGGATATGCCACCTTCCGATCTCAAAAGATTTTGGGCCGAATACGGTCTGATTGTCTGCATGAATCAATGAAGGGAAGGCAGAACAAATGAACAAAAAGATGAAGAGACAGCATACTTTTCTATACATGGGGAACCTCCGGATGATGTTTGGTGCTTCAACACAAGCTTAATTTAGCGGGACATTTATCAGTGACTATTGGCAACATTTGTGCCAAAAAGAAAAATTCTTTTGAAACAGAAGTATTTGAGACAGATTTTATAGTCCAAAACTCTTCGCAATTCTTGTATTGAAAGGGGTTCAGACGAACATGAAAAAAATTGCACTTTTTAGAAAGATGGATGGATCGGATGAGAGGGTAAGGATTTAAGGAGGAAAATCAAACAGATATTTGCACAGACAATTGTGCACTGCTGCACAGGTTTTTGTGCATTCTGATAAAAGGAGTGAAGCTGAGAGTAGAAAAAAGGAAGATCAATTTTGAGGAAAAACAAAAAAGCGGATGGCCGTTTTTACGACCATCCGCTTTTTAAAAATGGCTTACAACCAATCTGTTAGCTGTGTGGCTTGGCGTGCGGTGCAGGTGCCGCGGGAGCCGGTGATTTGGTCTCGGCTGGCGGTACAGGTGCCGGTGATGTGGCCGCTTTTTGCTCAGCCTTTAGGGATGCAATCTTTTTGTCCACGTCATCCATTTTTTCATGAATCAAATCCAGCTTCGCGCCATTGAGGTCCAGACGTCCGGCTTCGGAAAGAAATCCTTTTGCCTCTTTAAGATCGGAAAGGGTGGGTTTGCTGGCAGCCACATCCGCCTTGTACAAAAGAATCATTAGATCGATGTTGTTTAATCGGCTGTAAACAGCTTCGGCAGAGTCAGGTGTTGTCTTATACACCATCGCGTTATTTAAATATTTTTTTATTCCTTCAAAATCAGGGATGCTCGGAACTTTCAATAGGGTATCCGCTTTTTCCACATAATAGTTGAAAATAAGCGGGTACACGTCTGTTTTGGAATAAATGTCTTTTGCTTTTGCAGGCTGTTGAACACCGGGCAGCGAGATCAAAAGTTTTTCGCCCATGGGGGCAAAACTTCCCTGAAAGATTTCCAGCGCACCGTCTGTTGAATGAATATAATATTTACCCTGGTTTATCATACTGCTGCCGATAACAAGTACGATAAGGACTGCTAAAGCAGCAGCCAGATATTTCATGCCCTTTTCCATGGGATCAGATGGGATGGTGTCGTCGGAATCGGGCGGTTCATATGATACCGAAACTTCAGGTTCGGCGGCTTTTTCAGCAGCGGCTTTTTCAGCGGCGGCTTTTTCAGCGGCAGCTTTTTCGCCGGCAGCCTTAATCTCCGCCAAATCATACTTTTTCAGCAGGAGTTCCTTGATTCGTTTTTGTTCCGACTCCGGACCTGAAACAAAGGGCGGTGCCGTAAAATCCTTAGCATCTCCTTTATCCGGAGCAACAGAGTAAAGCTTTTCCGGTTTCCACACAGAAAATTTTTTCTTAAGAAGATCTTTCACAGAAACTTTTTCCTTTTTGGGTGCAGCAGCGGCTTTAGCAGCGGCTTTAGCCTTTGGTGCGGCTTTGGGTTTAGGGGCGACTTTGGGTTTTGCAGCAACCTTGGCCTTTGGTGCGGCCTTGGCCTTAGCTTTGGCTTTTGCAGCTATCTTTTTTGCTGTTTTTTTCTTGGCGGCGCTCTTTTTTCCTTTGGTTGTTGATTGAACCAGACTGTTTTTTCCCATAAAAAACCTCTTTGAAGTTGTTTGTGGCGTTGCACATGAAAAGTGTTATATGTTATATTGCAAAAAATTTCTATATATGAATCCATAAGTTTTGTAAACATTTTTTTATTTGAATATGAATAAGAATCACTTAGCAGAGAAAAGGGATCGGCTTCTTTCGATCTTGAAAGGATATGGCTCTCTCCTTGTGGCATATTCAGGTGGGGTTGACAGCTCCTTTTTGCTGGCAATGGCATATGAAGCGCTGAATAAAAATCTCCTTGCCGTCACCGCATCGTCTCCGCTTCATCCGGAATGGGAAACCCGTGAAGCAATCGATTTTACCAACATTCTGGGTGTTGAGCATATGATTATTCAATCCGGGATAATGCAACGGGCCGACTTTATATCCAACACAAAAGAGCGGTGCTATTTGTGCAAAAAATACCTTATAGAGGAATTGTTGAAAATCTCAAATCATAGGAACATTCAGCATGTGGCCCATGGCGCAAATATCGATGATTTAAGCGATTATCGACCCGGATTCGCCGCGGCTCAAGAAATGGGAATCAAAGCGCCGTTGGTGGATGCGGGGCTGACAAAAAACGACATCCGCCGGCTTTCAAAGCAGATGAATTTAACCACCTGGAACAAGCCGCCAATGGCATGCCTTGCCACCAGAATTCCATATGGCACAACGATCACCACAAAAGACCTTAAAATGATAGAACAGGCCGAGCAGGTTTTAACAAGCATTGGTTTTAGAGGATGCCGTGTTAGAGTGCATGACAAGGTTGCCAGAATCGAGGTCGATACCGGAGATATTGAAAAAATTATCGATTTAAAGACGAGATCCGTCATTATAGAAGAATTGAGAAAAATCGGGTTTTCTCATGTGGCTGTGGATCTGGAAGGGTATTGTCAGGGGAGTATGAATAGGGCTTTAAAGCTATGAGACCTTTACAAAACGCTTTTTTTTGTTCTATTTCAGGTAAAGCGCGACTCAGGACCTGGCTTTGGAATACGCCAGCGAAGCGCGGATAAATTCTCTAAACAAAGGATGGGGGTCCATGGGACGCGATTTGAATTCCGGGTGGAATTGACAGCCGAGATACCAGGGATGATCTTTAATCTCGACGATCTCCACCAGTTCACCATCCGGTGAGGTTCCACTGATGACCAAGCCCTTTTCTTCAAGCCGGTCAATAAAAGCATTATTGAACTCATACCTGTGGCGGTGACGTTCCGAAATGTCCGAAATGCCGTAAGCCTTATGGGCAAGAGTGTCCTCTTTGATCATGCAGGGGTAAGCACCAAGGCGCATGGTTCCCCCTTTTTCAGAAGTGATATCCCGCCGCTGAACGGTTCCGGTTTTATCATCATACCATTCGGTCATCAGGTATATCACCGGATACGGTGTATTTTTATCAAACTCCTGGCTATTGGCACCCGCCATGGCTGCTGCATTCCTGGCAAATTCTATAACGGCGATCTGCATACCGAGGCAAATGCCGAAATAGGGGATTTTTTCTTCTCTGGCATATTTTGCGGCGCAAATCTTACCGTCGATACCCCTGGAACCAAAGCCGCCGGGAACCAATATGCCGTCGATATCTTCCAGCATTTTTTTACAATTGGTTTTTTCTATTTTTTCAGAATCTACAAATTTGAGATTTATCCGGCAATCATTGGGAATTCCGCCATGATGCAGCGCTTCATTCAGACTTTTGTAAGATTCCGTTAAATCGACATATTTTCCGACAATTGCAATGGTTACCGACGACGTAGACTCTTTAAGACTCCTGACAATTTCCTCCCAGTTGTCGAGTTGGGGCGCTCTGGTCCAGATGTTGAGCTTTTCCACTATTTTCTGATCAAGCCCCTCCTTGTTGAACACCAGGGGGACTTCATAAATACACTCCACATCTTTAGCTGTGAAGACCTCGTCTACAGTGACATTACAGAAAAGGGCTATTTTTGTCTTGATTTCTTTGGGCAAATATTGGTTCGTACGACAGAGAAGAATGTCCGGCTGAATACCGATACTTCGAAGCTCCTTTACGCTGTGCTGGGTCGGTTTTGTTTTAACTTCTCCGGCGGTAGCGATATATGGAACAAGAGTGAGATGGATATACAGAGCATTTTCCTTGCCCACATCCGCCCGAAATTGTCGAATAGCTTCCAGAAAAGGGAGACTTTCAATGTCACCAACGGTTCCGCCGATTTCAACGATAACGATATCTACGGAATCTGCCACCAGTTTGATGCTTTTTTTAATCTCGTCTGTAATGTGGGGAATGACCTGTACCGTACCGCCCAGGTAATCTCCCCGACGTTCTTTGGTAATGACCGAATGGTATATTTTCCCGGTGGTAAAGTTGTTGTCTCTGCTCAATATGGCATGGGTAAACCGCTCATAGTGTCCGAGATCCAGATCCGTTTCTGCCCCGTCATCCAGGACATAAACTTCTCCATGCTGGAAAGGGTTCATGGTTCCGGGGTCAACATTGATGTAAGGGTCCAGTTTCTGTATGGTTACGGAAAGCCCCCTGCTTTCAAGAAGTGCCCCGATGGCTGCAGAAGCAAGCCCTTTGCCCAAGGATGAAAGCACACCGCCCGTAATAAATATAAATTTCGTTTTATAATCCATTTTGTGCCTTTTCTTCAGATGTTTTGAATCAAAGATAAGTTTTTATTTATAGATTTTTTTGAATTCCTCTAGGGTCTTTTGAACTTCATCCGGTTCCTCTTTATCGCCATTTTTCGGTTCAGCAGGAGCATCCTGGGAATAACGCGATTTAAGTTTTTGGATATCAAATAAATCTGCCTGGAAAGAAGGGTTCACCTTAATGTCCTGAACATGGATTTCGCGGACCAGGGTCCCATTTGAAAAAAATTCGATACGCATTGGATACCAGGTCTGATTCAGTTTTTTCCAATCGAGATACAAAACTTCTAAGTTTTGTGTTGCGTTGCTTGTCATTATCCAGCGAAAAGGGAGGAATGTTTTCTTGTCCAGCCATACTTGAGGCGAGGTTTCATCCGGATATTGGGCGCCTAAAACGTAAGCCGGCTTGCCTTGAAAACGACCAAGGCTTATAATTTTTACATCCACACCAAGATTTGACAACCGTTCCTGAAGAACTTCTCTGGATCTAAACAGGATAAGATCCTTGTAATGATCATAGGAATTTTCAGGTTCATCTGAAAATTTTCCATCAATAACCGTGAATGCGTTGCCATCTGATAAGATGCGAATTCTTTGAATGTTTTCTGAGGCGATGTCCGAACGGAATGTTTTCGGGAACATGAACTGTAAGGTTTCACTGAGTTCATCGGCTTTCATGTTCGGGTTGTCATCATGCACAATCAGTGTTTGAGTTACCAAGAGACGGTCGGCATTGCCGAGATTTTGGGTCATTAATTTCAATAGGTAGGGACCTGGAAGAACATAGGCATGGAGACCGGCATGCTGAAATCCTAATGTTGCAAAGCAGAAAAAAATGGCTAACGATTTTCTCAGAAAGTATGGCATTCCAATTTAAAAAACAACAGCCTTGTTTGGTATTCTATATTTGACGGCTTCGTAAAAAGTCCAACTTCTGCGTTGCGCTGCATTCCTCGTTACTGCGGCGTACGACAAGTACGCCTCATTCCTCGGAATTTGCGCGCCTTTTTATCCCGCTGGTTTTATGCGGGGGAATTTGAAGCTTTTTCCTTTGCCGTCGAACTTTGACTTTTTACGAATTTATCATATTTTTTAGAAGAACATTTAGAGTATTTCGTCTTCAAAAATTGCGCTTTCTCCGAGTTCTTCTTCAATCCGCATGAGCTGGTTGTATTTCGAGACACGATCGCTGCGGGACATGGAACCGGTTTTTATCTGGCCGCCGCTAGTACCCACAACAAGATCTGAAATAAAGGTATCTCCCGTTTCACCGGATCTGTGAGAAATGACGGTAGTATATCCGGATTGCTTTGCCATCTCAATGGTATCGAGAGTTTCGGTGACCGTGCCGATCTGGTTCAACTTTATCAGGATGGAATTGGCAATGCCTTCTTCGATCCCTTTTTTGAATATTTCGGGGTTGGTGACAAAGATATCATCGCCGACGATCTGGATGGATCCTTCCAAACGATCTGTCATCAAGGCCCAGCCTTTCCAATCCTGCTCTGCAAGACCATCTTCAATAGAGAGAATCGGATATTTATCAATTAAAGTCTGATAGTAATCGATCAGCGCTTTGGCAGTCAGTTCTTTCTTTTCTGATTGAAGGATATATTTTCCTTTTTTGTAAAATTCGCTGGCGGCCGAATCCAAAGCCAATCCAATATCACTTCCCGGCTTGTAACCGGCAGCTTCGATGGCGGTGATGATAAATTGAATGGCTTCTTCGTGAGACGCAAAATCCGGTGCAAAACCGCCCTCGTCCCCCACAGCAGTGTTGAGGCCCTTGTCTTTTAGTATCTTTTTCAGGCTGTGAAAGGTTTCTGCTCCCATCTGAACGGCCTGGGTGATGGATTTTGCACCCACGGGTACGATCATAAACTCTTGGATGTCAAGATTGTTGGCGGCATGGGCACCGCCGTTGATGACGTTCATCATGGGAAGGGGAAGCCGCCGGGCATTCATTCCCCCTAAATATCTGTAAAGCGGCAATCCATAAGCCTGGGCAGCGGCTCTGGTTGCTGCCATCGATACACTCAGGATTGCATTTGCTCCGAGTTTTGACTTATTGGGCGTACCATCCAGCTTGATCATAATGTTGTCTAATGCGATTTGATCCGCTGCATCCATTCCTCGAACAGCAGGGGCAATTTTATCCATTACATTTTTAACGGCCGTGACAACGCCTTTGCCCCCATACCTCTTTGATCGGTTGTTACGAAGCTCCAAGGCTTCACGTTTTCCTGTAGAAGCGCCGGATGGGACTGCAGCACGACCAACGGCACCGCAGGAAACATAGACGTCGGATTCAATTGTAGGATTGCCTCTGGAATCGAGAATTTCCCTTGCTTTGATTTCAATTATTTCGGTCATGCTTCCCTCCTGTGATTGTTTCTAGCTGGTTTTGTGATTGCCCGAAATTATACGCAACATCCTGCCGTGCATATGTATTTTTGCAGCTTGACAATTTTGGCATAAATGTTACTCTCCTAATAATTTAATGTCAAGAAGTGGAAATACGATATCTTTTTTAATTTTTAATTTTCAATAAAAAATGGCCTGTTTCACCGGGTTGAACCGTTATGCAAAATCCTGATTTATATTCCAGCGCACATCTTGTGGTTTCAGCCATAAGGATATTCACCCACAAGAACTCAAAACATCCGTCAATAAATGAGATTTGCAAAACCCTATCTTTTTCTTTGGAACAAGGCAATCTAATCTGTAATAAGCTAAGGGATCTAGGGATAATTGACGTGGTCGAAGGTGCCTTTGAAAACCATCTTTTTATCAAAGAACATTTGAAAATAGAAGAAATCCCCAGGGACAAAAAGGAAGACAGGCTCGAGGAGGCACTTAAAAAATTTAAAGATTCAAAAAAAGATTTTTCGAAAAAAATAGAATCTTTTCAGGCCAAACAGGCAGAAAAACAGAAAGCCCTTTTTGCTGAACTGGAAGAAAAGCTGAAAAAAGGTTCAGATAAAACCAAATCCTCACCTGAATAAACACTGGATTCGAATTCGAAATGTGAATCGAGTCGTCAGGCATAACTTCACACTTATAACCTCCAACCCCAGAACTTGAGAAATGTCGCAAAATCCCACATATCCGAGGCTTCCCGATTCCAGGGTTTAAGGCTGGTATAAAAGGGATTGTCGGTTTTTTTCCTATCCGCATAGATCTTATCGGTTCCCACAAAAAAATCGAGACTCAATAGACTCATAAAGATCGACTCCCAGGGCTTCACCGATCCCTTGACATGGCCCTTCAAGACGCCCTTGTTATAATAAAAGCTGGTTGTACCACTGTCTATGGGAATGCGTTCCAATTCCTGCATCGGTTTTAAGGATGCTGGAATAATGGTAAAATGCGGGGATTTTCTTATTGTCCCTTCGTCCACAACCGCTATATCCATGACCCGATGAACACCGGGTCTCAGATAGATCAGCAATTTGGGATTTTTCATATTTGTATAGTTCAGACGTGACGGTAATCTTTCGCCGTAAATGTCGATCGAATCGTCCGGCCATATCAATGGCAGCGCATCATGAGGCAAAAAAGTGGTTGGAACGATGGCCATATAACAGCCGCAAGTGCCGACCGTCGTCACCAGAACAGGTCTCTTGGCGGCATCGAGTGTAATCACCACAAAAAGGCCGACATTTTTCCCGGCGGTGATATAAAAAGGGAACAGGCTGAAAGGCACCTTTGGGAAATGAACCCGGTAAATCAGATTGGTATATTGCCCCTTTTGGGTGGTAAAATTTCGTTTTAGATAATAGATGACCGGATGTTCGGTGTCTACATAGATCTGTTCTTCCCCCTGATCGTCATATCTTGCCGAAGGCCGGCCGATACGGTTGTAGGTGGACGCGCTGTTATGGGTGAGAAAAAAAGGCGTTTGTCGAAGGGCAAGGCTGTCATTTACGCCCTGACCCTGATAGAGTGTCTTTGTTTTTTCAAAGGGGATTTTTTGATGATATGCGCATCCTGAAAGGATCAGCAGCACAAACAGCATCAATGTTCGAATTGGTTTAATCCTAATTGATCGCAAACAAAATGGGAGAAACATTTTATGTGTTTTATTTATTCGGCACTTTAATGAATTCAAATGCATTTTCATAACTCTTCTATAAATGAGATATATATTTATTCAAAAAAAAAAACATTTTGTTTACCTTTCAGGAAAGCCGATGATACCTCATGGCCTACGGCCTGACTCCTACGGCGTTTTCGTTATCAAAGGCTTGCAGTAGACGACTACGGCTTCGCCCTTGATGCCTCGAATCTGTGGCATCCTCGACTTTTGCTCATTTAGGGTTTAAAAACATGGCCACATCTCCTTGTTAACCGGTATGTTTTTTATAAAGAATAATTTTCTAAATGTCAAAAAGCGACTTTTTTCCTTGACTCAATATCATTACAGCCCAAGCGTTGTAGGGCTGATCCAAGCAAAAGCTGCTTCATGCTTTATCGGAATGAATGAGAATCAAGATCACTTTTTGATAGACTCTTTGGGGCTATCTTGATATCGATATGCGTTACCCTGTAATTTTAAAATTGTGTTTTTATATACCTAAGGAAAGGATTTTTATAACATGAGAAATGTAATCCTGACAATCGGAATGATGTTGTGTATATTAACTGCCGGTATTGGATGGACCGGTGAAAAAAAACAAAAGGAAAATCCTGTGTATGTCATTCAAACAACTCTCGGAGATATTGAAGTGGAACTGTTCCAGAGCGAAACCTCAAAAACCGTCGCCAATTTTATCGGTCTGGCTGAAGGCACCAAGGAATTTGAGGATAGTAAGACCGGGGAAAAGTTTAAACGGCCCTATTACAACGGCCTGATTTTTCACCGGGTGATCCAGAATTTCATGATACAAGGCGGCTGCCCTCTGGGTAGTGGACAGGGTGGACCGGGCTATACTTTTGCAGATGAAATAGATGCCGCGGCCCTTGGATTGGACAAAATAAAAGCGTTTGATCCCAAAAAGGGACCTCATCGTTTTTTAATGATTCGCAGCCAGGAAGAATATCAGCGAAACATTCTTATGCCTCTGTTTCGAGCGATGAATATTAAATCACAAGAAGAAATCGATCAAAGAAAAAAAGAGGTTGAGGCCAGGCTCGATAAGTTGACCCTCAAGGAGGCTTACGAAAATATGGGTTATGTCTATTCCGAAAATGGATCAGAACATCCACCGGTTCGCGGCTCGCTGGCCATGGCCAACGCAGGTCCCAATACCAATGGGTCACAGTTTTTTATTAATCTGGCAGATACGGACTGGCTCACCGGCAAACATACCGTTTTTGGAAAAGTGGTAAAGGGAATGGATGTGGTGGATAAGATCGGAGCGGCCAAAGTCGATTCAGGGCAAAAACCGGTTAAGGATGTGAAAATTATTTCCATTCATCGAAAAACATCTTCGTAGCGTATAACTTTTTCCGGATTTGGAGAATTAAAATGGGGTTTTGTCTCATGGAAGGTAATGAAGCAATTGCCTGGGGGGCGATTGATTCAGGATGCCGTTTTTTTGCCGGGTATCCCATCACTCCGGCAACAACCATATTTAATACCATGCTTAAGCTTTTGCCACCTATGGGAGGCACCTGCCTTCAGGGTGAAGATGAAATTGCTTCCATCGGCTACTGTTTAGGGGCGTCCATGGGAGGCTTGAAGGCCATGACCGCCACATCAGGACCGGGAATCAGCCTGTGTAGTGAGCATATTTCTTTTGCCATTGGAAGCGAGATTCCCATTGTCATTGTGGATGTCCAGCGGCTCGGGCCGTCTACCGGTTCGGCCACCCGGGGCGCTGACGGTGATATTCAGTTTTTACGCTGGGGCAACAGCGGAGGATTGCCTGTTATCGTACTTGCCCCTGTGGATGTTAGCGACTGCTATTTGCTGACCATTAAAGCCTTTAATCTTGCCGAAGAATATAGGTGTCCTGTATTTATTGCCTCCAACAAAGAAATCGCCATGACCCGTGAAAATATAGATATGGATGCCGTTGATATACCCAAAATTATTGAACGCACCCCCCCTCCCGCTACCGGAAAGCCGTTTATTCCTTTTGAAGTGCCTTTAGAAAGCGAGATTCCTTACTTTTTACCCATCGGCGGTGATGTGATCGTTCGTCAGACCTCTTCGACGCACGGGGCCGACGGCTACATCACCACCGATTCCGATGAAATTGCCCGAGTTCAGGACAGACTCAAAACCAAACTGACTTCTAAAGTTAAAAGGTTCAGTTTTCACGAATCTTTTCTGGAAAAAGATGCGGACACACTTCTTTTGACATACGGGATTACCGCCCGGGCTGCCCGTGATGTATACCAAGCGTGTAAAAATTCGGGGAGTCCCATTTCGCTCCTTATTCTCAAAACCCTCTGGCCGGTGCCTGAAGAATTAATTAAGGAAAAAGCAAAGCATGTTCAGCGGGTGGTTGTGGCGGAGATGAATCTCGGACAGTATGTTCGAGAAATAGAGCGGATTTTGCCAGATAAAACCATCGATTTTTTGGGCCAAATGGACGGACGTCTGATATCCCCGAACCAGATAGCGGAGGCTTTGGCTCATGGGTAGTTTGTTGAACAAAAGCAGGCCGCCGGTGTTCTGTCCGGGGTGTTCTCATGACCGGATAACCCAAACCCTCGACCGAGCTTTTCTGAACATGGGTCTGAAAGGAGAAGAGATTGTTATTGTCACCGACATTGGATGTTCAGGACTTTTTGACACCTTTTTTAACACCCATGCATTTCACGGCCTTCACGGCAGAGCGCTAACCTATGCCACCGGGTTGAAAATGGCCCAACCCAATCTTCATGTTATCGTAACCATGGGGGACGGCGGCCTGGGTATCGGCGGTGCCCATGTCCTTTCTGCATGTCGTCGCAATCTTGATTTGACACTTTTGGTTTTGAACAACTTCAATTTCGGGATGACCGGCGGACAGTTTTCGGCAACCACCCCATTGACCGCCCAAGTGGGGTCCGGTTTTTTAAACCGCTTGGAACTTCCTTTTGATGTATGCCGGGTCGCAGCATCGGCAGGGGCTGCCTATGTCAGACGCTGTTCCGGGTTTGAAAAAAATCTTTGGCAAGAGATAGAAAGTGCCGTTCGTTTTGACGGTTTTTCTATTCTTGATATCTGGGGGATATGCCCGGGACGCTACACCAAACGAAACAAACTCACACCACGGATCATTGAAGAATCACTCGCCAAAATGCCGCCGATCAAAACCCCGGTGCCTGAAAACCAAAGAGAAGAATATGGGCGCCACTACAGAGACCTGCCTGCCGGGCAAAAACAGGCTTCACCGCCTAAGAAAATGACGGCGCAGTTCGACCCCATTGAACGAAAAAGAATGGATGTGGTTATTCTGGGCAGCGCCGGTCAGCGGATCATCACCGCCGGTGAAATCTTGTGCCTGGCAGGGCTTACAGCCGGGTTTCAAACCACTCAAAAAAATGAGTACAATATCACCGTTCTTAGAGGACATTCCATAACGGAGGTGATTCTGTCTCCACAAGCTATCGGTTACACGGGCATCGAACGACCGGATGTTATTCTGGCATTGAGTCAGGAAGGGGTGGATCGCCGGAAACGTCTTTTTGATTCGCTGGATAATTCGGTCCTGATCCTCCAGGCTCCCGGGGTTTCCATTCCATCCTGTAAAGCCGAGATTCTTCAAACAAACTTTAAATCACAAAAAATCAAATCCACTGACTGGGCCCTGGCTGCCTTAATCGTCCTTGCCAAAATGAACAGGGTCATTCATCTCGAGATGCTTAAAACCGTACTTAAATACAAATTCAGGAATAATATTCTGACATCTTCTCTGGATCTTTTGGAACGAGTTCGTGTCCATCCATAAATGGTCTTTTTGCCCAATCCGCCGGAGGCGGACAAGTCTCTGCGCCTGCCCTGTGAAATGCGGAGCCTATTTCTCTGGGGTTATGCTCAAAATATAATCCTCGGAATATCAACTATATGCCTGTGGTTATTTTTTTCGCATGCCTTGATTTTGAACAAAAATCCTCATTTGTGGATGGACACGATTTAGGACAGACAAAATTTTTGAAGGATAGTAAAAAATTGCCCTTGGGCATTATATGAACTTCTTTATAGAGCGCATTAATCCATCCTGTTGTATTCAATAATTTCCCCTATTTAAACTGTTACCCAAATTACACATTGTGCAATAAATGTAATAACAATTGTGGTGTTTGCTTCATGATTTGTTGTGATATTTTTTTGAAGTTAAAGTAACTACTTGAAATTTAAGGGAGCAAATTAATTGTTTGATTTTGCATGATTTTTGCATGGTCTATAATAATCTAGTCAGCACAAAAAACTTAACGTCAACCTTTTTTGCTGCATTTGATTCTTAGCGAGTTCCTTTTAAACTTCACTGAGAAACCCTTAAAATTTAGCGTGTGTTGCTTTCAACAAAATAATTATTCTTTGTTAGAAGCTTAACATACGGTTACCCATTTATCTAAAGTAACACGGATGATCTTTTAAACATTCACCGTGAATCGTTCTTAATATATCTGCTTTACTAGGATAAGTATTGTGAAAAAAACTTTTGTCGCCTCAGTGCTTCTAATTATATATATTTTCGGATTTATAATTATCTCGACAGTTTTTGCTAATGGTGATGCGGGAAATAACTCAATCTCCGTCCCAGAGCCCGCCTCCTTGTTCCTATTGGGAGTTGGTCTGGTTGGTCTTGCAGGGTTTGGACGCAAAAAATTTAAAAAATAGCTTACTATTGAACACTCCATTGACTGATAATAACGATAGACGTACGGGTCTTGATAGACGTCAATTTTCATATTATGCACATATTCCAGAACGACGGTCTGGAAAAGAAAGGAGAAATACGTACGACAGAAGGTTAAAACCGAGCGAATCAAAATAATAAAAAGGACTTCAAACCGGCAGAGTTAGTTATGAATCTGTCTTTTTTCAAGCCATCTCAAAAATACATCTAACGCCCAATTACAGCGTTGCGAGCCTCTTCAAAAAGCTCACATACTCACATGTATGCTCCGCTTTTTCATCGGCTCGCGCCTTGTCCTTGAACGTAATCTGCATTTTTGAGATGGCTTGTCGTTTTTAGGGACGTATCACCAGCAAAACAAATCCGCTTAATGATTGTATATGCTTAAAAACACATTTCTCCATATTCCGGGAATCGGAATCAAAACCGAAAAACGATTGTGGAAATCCGGAATTTCCAGCTGGGATCTTTTTTTAAACCATCGGAAAACGGGTATACCGCCAAAGAAACTCGACACCATGTCCGAATATTTAAAAGAATCAAAAAATCAAATGACGTCTTTGAATCCAAATTACTTTGCCGAGCTGATACCTGCAGGTCATCACTGGCGCTTTTTCCCGGAATTTCGAAATACCACCGTCTTTCTGGACATTGAAACCACAGGATTGAGTCGTTATTACGAAACCATTACCACCATTTCACTCTATGACGGCAAATCGATTTTCTATTATGTCAAAGATCAAAATCTGAACGACTTTCCTGAAGACATAAAACAATACAACGTCATTATAACCTATAACGGCAAAAGTTTCGATATTCCATTTATTGAAAGGTATTTTAGCATTCAGTTGAACCAAGCGCACATTGACTTAAGATATATTCTGGCGAGTTTGGGGTATAGGGGGGGCCTGAAATCTTGTGAAACCCAATTGGGATTCCACAGGGGAGATCTAACGGATATCGATGGATTTTTCGCAGTTCTGCTTTGGTATGACTATTTGAAAAACCGGAATGAAAAGGCGTTGGAAACTTTGCTGGCTTATAATATTCAAGATGTCCTGACCCTTGAGATGTTGATGGTGATTTCCTACAATTTGAAAATCAAGGACACCCCTTTTAGCCGAAACAATTTGCCTG
This sequence comes from uncultured Nitrospinaceae bacterium, assembly GCA_964195835.1. GTDB lineage: Bacteria > Desulfobacterota > Desulfobacteria > Desulfobacterales > UBA11574 > UBA11574. The sequence continues at coordinate 19,854 of CAXMTB010000010.1, forward strand.
AGCCGGTTTCACCGAAATCTCCCTTTTGTGTGGATGTGGAAACGGTGGAGAGAATCCGATCCGAACAAATCTATTACGGGTTTGCTTGAATCTGAAAAAATGTGGCGATGATCCTTCGCGGCTAACATCAGATAAAAACACAATTATTAAATAAACTTACATAAACGCAAATTTTTTCCACCTTGACACCATCCCTCCATTTATTTATACCTAGGCTGAGCGTTTCAAATTTTAAAAGGGGATAAAATATCTTTTATTTTTAATGAATTATCTTTATTTATATTTTTTGTTTTTATCTCAAATATAATGCCGTTTATTGGTTAGGATTATTTGCCCATGCCTTTAAAAAACACAAAAGAATTTATCAAAAAACTTGAATCCGAGGGCGAACTGAAAAGGATCTCAGCAGAAGTGGATCCTGTATTGGAAGTGACTGAAATTGCCGATCGGATAAGTAAAACCCATGGCCCGGCACTGCTTTTTGAAAATATCAAAGGCTCTCCTTTTCCGCTGATAATTAATGCCTTCGGCAGTTTTCGACGAATGGAGATGGCACTGGGATGCGATTCCTTTGACGATATCGGCCGACGCATCGAATCACTCATAAAAATGAAACCTCCCGGCAGTTTCACCCAAAAAATTAAAATGCTCCTTGATCTCAAAACACTGTCGGGGGTTACACCGAAAAAAGTGAAACGGGCGCCATGCCAGCAACAGATCTATGACCTGGAAGGACCCCTTTTGAACATGCTTCCCATACTCACCTGCTGGCCTAAAGATGGCGGCCCGTTTATCACGCTTCCCGTTGTCATCACCAAAGATCCGGATACAGGCATTCAGAATTTGGGCATGTACCGCATGCACAAATATGATCATGCGACCACCGGCATGCACTGGCAGTACAATAAAGACGGCAACCGCCACTTTGATAAATACAAATCGCGGGGAAAGCGCATGGAAGTGGCGGTAGCCCTTGGTGGATCACCTCTGGTGACATATGCGGCAACAGCGCCATTGCCTCCTGATATGGACGAGTTGTTACTGGCTGGTTTTATCGGATCAAAACCCATAGAAATCACCCGGGCCAAAACCATTGACATCTTTGTTCCGGCAGAATCCGATTTTGTCATTGAAGGATATGTGGATCCGAACGAGGATCGTATCGAAGGCCCTTTTGGAGATCATACCGGATTCTATTCTCCTGCGGACCGTTATCCGATATTCCATGTCACCTGCATTACTTGCAGAAATGACGCTGTTTATCCGACGACCATCGTGGGAAAGCCCCCCATGGAAGACTGCTACATGGCCAAGGCTACGGAAAGGATTTTTCTACCGGCAATAAAAATGATCATTCCGGAAATTGTGGATATGGAACTCCCCATGGAGGGTGTATTTCACAACTGTGCCCTGATTGCCATTGACAAGAAATTTCCCGGCCAGGCCAAGAAGGTTATCAGCGCGCTCTGGGGGCTTGGACAGATGGCTTCCACCAAATATATTGCAGTATTTGACAAAGATATCGATCTGCGAGATTCACGGACAGTGGTCTGGAAGCTTTTAAACAATGTCGATCCAAAAAGGGATTTGTTGGTATCGGAAGGCCCCCTGGATGCACTGGACCATTCAGCACCGTATCCGAATTTTGGCGGAAAAATGGGGATGGATGCCACGCGGAAAACCCGTGAAGAAGGCATGGGGAGAGAATGGCCCGACGAGATCAAAATGTCTGAAGAGATCATAGAACAAGTTAACAGCCGTTGGAAAGAATATGGATTTTAAAAAATTTTCCGAACTGATTATGATCGAACAGACCCTTTTTGCGCTTCCCTTTGCACTACTGGGGGTACTTTTCGCCGGGGGAGGAACTATTGGGACCTGGTTCTGGGTGATTATTGCAATGGCGGCTGCCAGAACCGCCGGCATGTCATTTAATCGGGTCATCGATGCGGGTATAGATGCAAAAAATCCACGCACCAGAGATCGGTTGATTCCAAAAGGAGAGGTTCGGCCAAAAACGGTATGGATGGCGGCAGTGATTTCCTCGCTGGTGCTTATAGGTGCCTCATTCATGCTGAACAGACTCTGTTTTTATCTATCGTTTCCGGCGGTTTTTATGCTGTTTACCTATTCCTACTTTAAACGCTTCAGTGCTTCATCTCATTTTTATCTGGGTTTTGTCGAAGCCGCCGCCCCCATCGGCGGATATATTGCCGTGACCGGAGAATTTACTCGTGTTCCCTTTGTGCTTGGACTGGTTGTTTTGACCTGGATCGCCGGACTCGATATTGTGTATGCGATACAGGACATGGAATTTGATATCAAAGAAAACCTTCATTCCATACCCGTTCGAGTGGGAAAGAAAAAGGCGCTTTTCATTTCTACCGCCTGCTATGTGGTTTCCATAAGCGCCATGGTATATGCGGGTTTTTTAACCCACAAGAATGTCTTTTACTGGGCTTCGGTTGTATCCGTTGGAATGATATTTTTATACCAGCAGCGGTTGGTCAGGAGTCAGAACATTGCGCTGGCGGTAAAAAATTTTTTTAAAGCCAATATGTATATATCCCCGATACTATTTTTAGGCACATTTACGGATGTGTTTATCTTGTAGGAATTGAATTTTTTTTAAAATTAGAGCGTTGAGCTTGAGCAAAAAATGATAACAGGAGTTCGTCTTGTCTAAAATAGACATTGACTTATTGCCTATTAACCTTAATTTATTGGTATTTTGAATGACAATTTTAAGGCAACTTTGGAGTGATGGAGTGATGGAGTAATGGCTAAAGCAAATTTTCAATACTCCAATACTCCAATAATATCAAATCTTCGCATTTAGCGATTTCTTACAAAATGACAAATTTAATGGATTGAACATTATTCTGGATACCAGTGAACAGGAGCATTTCGATAAAATGATAGTTGTTGCAATTTCAGGCGCAAGTGGCCCGATTATGGGAATTCGTTTAATAGAAGAACTCCTCAATTCAAAAGAACGGGTTGCCGCCATCGTTTCACAACCGGCCGGCCAGATCATCGAATATGAAATGTTATTTGGAAAAGAACCTTTTTCATCTTTAAAAGAGCTGCTTGAAAAGCGCGACATTGCAAAAAACGTTGATCTTTTGAGCGAGTACAAAAACAATGATTTTTTTGCACCGATGGCCAGCGGATCTGCTGAATTTGAAGCAATAGTCGTGATTCCCTGCTCCATGAAAACACTGTCTGCCATTGTTAATGGATATGCCGATTCGTTGATGAATCGAGCATGTGATGTGGCACTCAAAGAAAAACGAAGATGTATTATTGTGCCCAGAGAAACACCGCTCAGCGTCATTCACACTGAAAATTTACACAAAGCAGCGCTGGCTGGAATAGAAATCGTACCGCCGGTACCGGGATTTTATACGCGGCCCGAATCCATTGATGATGTCATTGACTTTGTTGTGGGCAAGGTGTTGAACCTTTTGGGCAGAAAGCACAACCTGTTTGAAAGCTGGGGAAAGAAGAAAATATAAAATGGCGTTCCCGAATAACATACAAAACAAAAAGCTTCGCAGTATCGCTGAAAAGGTCTGCAGCGATGTTCCGGTGACCAAAGAAGATGCGCTCTGCATGCTCAAAACAAATGATATCCTAAATCTTGGCGCCATTGCCAACCATATCAGGACAAGATTGCACGGCGACATCGCATACTACGGCGTTAATATGAACCTGAATTACACCAATATTTGCGAGTTAAGATGCCCGCTATGCGCCTACTCCTGTGATGAGAACGATGAAAATGCGTTTCTACTTTCTTTTGACGAAATCGAAGAGAGGATACGAAGTGCGGTTTCTATGGGGATCGACGAAGTTCACATCGTGGGTGGACTCCACCCAAAACTGACACTGGGTTATTTCGAAAAGATGATAAGGCTCATTAAAGGGATAAAACCGGATATGCACATTGTTGCATTTACTGCCGTTGAATATGATTACTTTGCCAAAATAAACAACGTTTCTCTGGAAGAAGTGTTCAGGCGGCTGATGGATGCAGGTGTCGAAGCACTTCCCGGAGGAGGGGCCGAAATCTTTTCTGTGCATGTTCGGGATATCATTGCACCCAAAAAAATATCCGGGACAAAATGGTTGTCCGTCATGCGGACGGCCCACCAAATGGGCCTTAAAACAAATGCAACCATGCTGTACAATCATATCGAGGAACCCGAGGATATTGTCGATCACCTGTCGCAGATTCGTGATCTTCAGGATGAAACTGCCGGCTTTAAAACCTTTGTTCCCTTACAGTTTCACGGAGAAAACACGAAAATCGATGTAAAACGCTCTACAACCGGCTACGATGATATCAGGATCTATGCCACGAGTCGCATTTTCCTTCACAATGTACCTCATTTAAAGGCCTTGTGGATGTATGTTGGAGAAAAGATGGCCCAGGTGCTCCTCAGGTTCGGAGTCGATGATATCGGTGCCACCTATCACAATGAAAAAGTGGTTCATGCTGCCGGTGCACAGACACCCGATTTTGGATCCGAATCGTTTTTAAAAAGATTGATCCATAAGGCTCAACTCCTGCCTGAACGAACAACCGCCAGCTACTGCACTGTTTCAGACCATCCGGAAGAGGCAGCGATATGAAGCTGGGCTACATCGACTATCTCAACTGCTATCCGTTTTATTTTCGTATGTTCGAAATACAAGCCGTCAATGGGATCAGCATCCATCCGGGATATCCATGTATGCTCAACAAAATGATGGCGGACCGTCAACTCGACATGAGCCCCATTTCCTCTGCAACCTGTGCAGAGATTGCTGATGATGTAATGGTACTGCCGCAATTTTGTTTAAGCTCGGTTGGATATGTAGGTTCGGTGATTCTGGTGAGCAAAATACCCATTGAAGATCTGAATCAAAAAAGAGTGGGAATTACCAGTGCTTCACATACTTCTGAAGTACTTCTAAAAATTCTTCTCAAGCATTTTTACAATTTAAAGCCGGTTTATATACCGACCCAACCCAGACCCGTTCTCAAAGATATGGATGCGGCCCTGGTCATCGGGAACGATGCCATGGCCATATCTTCCGAACCGATCCCCTATATTTATGATCTCGGAGATTTGTGGCTGAGAAAAACCGGTTTTCCGGTGGTATTTGCCGTGTTTGCCGTAAGAGAAAACGTGGTTGAAAAATATTCGTCCCAGATAAAATCTGTTGTTTCTTCTTATCACCGATCACTCGGCTGCCTTGAAGAAGAAAAAGAACATGTTGTTTCAAAAGCAAGGGCAAAGTATCCGGACATTATTTACGATATCAACAGTTATTTTGATCTTTTACAGTTTAAATTTGATGACAAATTAAAAAATGCCCTGATGTTTTACTATACCGTAGCTGGAGAGATGGGTCTGCTCAAAAAGGTGACAAAGCTGAACTATTTGGATAAATATTAATGCCCCATTATTTAACTATGGGAATACACTTGGCGATGGAAGATGTGAACAGAAACAACAACCTTTATCATAAGATTTGCGAGGGTGGACGGATCACTCCTGAAGAAGCGCTTGAACTCTTCTCCTGGGACATCATCGAGCTGGGAAACGCCGGAGATATGCGGAGAAAATTAGCATTTCCCAAGGAAACGGTGGGGTTTATTATCGACCGGATTATCAATTTCACCAATATCTGTGAGGCGGCATGTGCGTTTTGCGCATTTCATGCCCGGGCAAATCTTATTGAGCCTTATGAAGTGACCATGGACGATATTTATCTAAAAATCGAAGAACTTGTGGCTGCCGGGGGTACCCAGGTCATGCTTCAGGGAGGACTTCATCCCGACTACACGTTGAACACGTATATCGACATGGTAACATCGGTAAAAAAACGGTTCCCGGACATCTATCTTCACTCTTTTTCTCCTTCAGAGATCGTTCATATTTCACGAAAAAGTTCGGTGCCCATCGATGATGTGGTGAAAGCGCTCAAATCAGCCGGTCTTGATTCCATGCCTGGTGCGTCCGATTTGCTGGTGGACAGGATCCGAAATAAAGTCAGCCCGAAAAAAACCACGGTGGATGAATGGCGAGAGGTCATGCGTGCGCTTTATCGGAATGACATGATGTCGTCGGCAACCATGACGTATGGAATGGGAGAGACCGATGAAGAAAAGATCGCCCATTTAAAGGTTGTCCGGGATATCCAGGATGAAACCGGAATTTTGCAGGCCTTTATTCCCTGGTCTTTTTCACCGGCAAAGACGCGCATGGAAGATACGCTTCCGGCGACGGGAATCGATTATCTTAAAATACTGGCCATTGCACGGATTTTTCTCGACAATATCACCCATATTCAAGCAGGATGGCTAACCGAGGGTCTGAAGCTTGCTCAGGTTGCTCTGACCATGGGGGCGAACGATATGGGCGGGGTGCTCATGGAAGAGGTCGTGGTAAAGGCGACCGGGATAAAAACCAGGACCAACGACAAGGAGCTTATCCATATCATTCAAAATGCCGGAAAAATTCCTGTTCAAAGAGATTCCCGCTATCAGGCGATAAAGGAGTATGTATGACACGTCTCGATATCGCCTTTTCAACATGCCCGAACGACACGTTTATTTTTCACGCAATGCTTCATGATTGTATTGATACGGGAGATTTTCGTTTTGTGCCCCATATGCACGATGTGGAAGAATTAAATAAAAAAGCTTTTTCCAAAACATTCCACGTCTCTAAGCTCTCCCTTTATGCCTATCTTAAACTCAGACAATCCTATGAAATCCTCGATGCAGGATCCGCCTTAGGGTTTGGATGCGGGCCGCTGCTTGTGGGAAGATCAGCGGACCTTTCATTATCAAAGGCAAAGATTGCCGTGCCCGGAGAATACACTACGGCCTATCTTCTCTTGAGGTTGTGGAATCCTTCAATACACAATGTCGAAGTCACCCGGTTTGACAATATTCTGGAAGGCGTCCAAATCGGAAAATACGATGCCGGACTCATCATTCACGAAGGCCGGTTCATCTATCCGGAGTATGACTGCGTCGAGATCATCGATCTTGGCAAATGGTGGGAAGACGAAACATCGCTTCCCATACCATTGGGATGTATTGCAGTCAGAAAAGATCCCCCTTTTATCGATTATAAACAGGATATTGAATCTGTTCTACGCAATTCGGTGGCGTACGCTTTTAAAAACAGGGATGCATCCAGGGAATTTGTGAAACTGCATGCCCAGGAAATGGACGACCAGGTGATTGACGGGCACATTGACCTGTATGTCAACAATTTTACCCTATCGTTAGGGGATACAGGGAAAGAAGCCATTCAGGCCCTTGAGGAGATGGCACGTTGGAAACAGATATTGTAACGGCCATTGTCATGGCCACCATGCTCGAGGCAAAGCCATTTGTCCTGGGGATGTCCTTACGGCAGACCCGGAAAATTCCTTTCCGATTGTTCCAAAATGACGGGATTTTATTAATTATTTCAGGCATCGGCAAAGCCAATGCCGCCATGGCGACGGCGTATGGCTGTCTGAAATTCAAGCCGGCCTGCATTTGTAATTTGGGCGCAGCAGGCGCCACGCATTCCGGATATGATCTTGGAGAGATATTTCATGTTCAGAAAATTGTCGAACCTGATCGGCCCGATCTGAAAACCGGGAAACCATGTGTTCACAAACCGGATTTACTGGCAGGATTCAAAACCACGATATTGGCCACTAGCGATCGGGCGATTCTCGATCCTAAAGAACGAAAAGCGATTTCCATAAATGCCGATCTGATTGATATGGAAGGCGCTTCGGTGGTTCAGGCCTGCCGAACGTTTAAGAAAAATTGTTATCTATTCAAATTCGTCAGTGACACACCGGATCATACGCACGATCAGGATATTGTGGATCATATTCGGCTTTACCGCAAAAAATTTTATGACTTTTTTACGGATTCCGTAAGGCCAATGTTGCATGAACACATGCATGGCGAGTCGTCATAAACAGGTCAAGTGACAGATCCCCCGGCAGCACTTGTCGGTGATGACCCTTCCGGCAGCATTGCCGAGTCCACAACAAAAATACCGTCATCTTTTAAGCCGGCCAGTTCGTTTAAAGCCTCCCGGATTTCCGTTGCCCCTCTGTCTCTTACAAGTTTCACAGCACCGAAATCCTTCTTGGTCTGGGCGAGAGAAAATCGTCCGGCTGTCTTTTCGAGATAGGCATACACAAAGCCTTTTACAGCTTGCCAACTGTCGCGACGCGTCTGATTTTCAAGGGGGGTAAGTTTGTCCAGATCTTTAAGAACACGAGAATGAAAACGGGCTGCCCGACGTTTCATGAGCAGGGTGGACCACAGGAAAAATACAATCAAAGCAGCGACACCTCCGACACCCAAAAGCATGCGCTGGTCCATGCCCCCTAAGATACCGGAGATCATAAGACCGAAAGTCGTGCTTAAGCCGAAAAGAAGGCTCACCAAAAAGCCGATAAAGGTGTGTTTCCAGCGAAATTTGCGCAATCTGCCACGGTAGTTCATTAAGGCTTCAAGGAAATGGCCCAGGCGTTCGCCGTGGGTTTCGACAAAGGTGGCCAGGTGATCGAGACGACGTCTCGGGGCTTTAAGGATGGCCCTTTTCAATTCCTCGCGCTGATTTTCCAGATGACCTAAAAAACTCATATCCCCTCCGGACCGTTTTCCTGCACGCAACATGGCCCGCGGAGAGTAGGTGAGGCAGATGGGAGGGATGTCTTTCCGACCGGTGATCTGAGATAGATTCCAACACAACGTTCCATAGACCTGCAAAAGATCGGCAAAGGAGACACATTCATCAATTCGGTTCAAAACAAAGAGCAGACGGTCTTCAAAGGTACGGGTCGGCAGGGTTTCCCGAATGCTGATATATGATTCACGTACCGTTCCTGCCTTATGGGGATCGAAGACCACCAGAACCAGATCAGCTATTTGTGCCAGATCACCTATGACTTCCTGATAATCATACCCGCGATCCCGTTCGGTGATACTGTCGATCATTCCCGGGGTATCAATGATGGCAAGGGTTTCTAAAAAAGGCGCATTCACTTTTTTCAGGCGAAAGTGAGAGGCAAATCGTTGTCCGTGTTTTCTCAGTGTTTCAAAGGGATATTCCGGATCATGGAGCAAAAACTTCCCATCCCGTTCTTCAACAACGCGAACGTTTTCCGCGGTAGACGCAGAATCGTCATAGGTAATGACGGTAAAGGAATCGTCGGTGGGCGCCTGGCCGGTTGCTTGAATATCCGCTCCGAGAAATTCATTGATAAGGGTCGATTTGCCGGAAGAATAGTTCCCTAAAACAAGGACAAGTGGCCGCCATTTAATGTTGGTTTCCAAGGGAACATCACTATAACCGTAATGGAGCGCTGCAGGGGAGAGGTAGTCTGATACCATTTTCACCAGCTCGGTTCGAAGCGAATTAATGTAATTCTGACGATACATCGCTATCTCCCGTTTATCCGTCTATAGTTTATTTCTACCTAAATTGAGTGTTTGAAACGCTCAGTTTAGGTTCTATTTATTGGGTGCCCGTCACTTTTTTTCGCTTCGTCCACCACCGAAGACCCAACAGTGTAAGCGCCCATCCTAAAAAAATGCTGTCGTCTATTTTTCCCATAATGAAATCCGGCATGAAAAAGTAAACAGTAGCACCACAAAGAAAGCTGATGAACAAGGCGGTAGTATAACGCATCCAAGTGAAGATTCTAAAGAAAACCAAAAACAGTAATGTCCAGAAAAGATAGAATACCGTGGTGGCGGTAATGCGATACTTCACGGGGATACTTTCTGATACTTTTGATAAGAAAAGGTGAATCCTTTTACTTGGCTTGTGGAGACGGGAATGGAGGATCTCTTTCACCGTTATTGTTTCATCGATGTAAAGTCCTGCCGGTATAAGAAAATCGAGAGTTAGCGGGAATCCTTGTTCATGGAGAAGGTCGTTGGTCTGGCGAAAGGGGAGAGATAGGATCTTTCGAAATCCTGTGTAAAAGACGCTGATGATCGCTATTAAAGACACCAAAGAAAGCACCGCCCAGAGAATTTTAGCCCGTATTGCCATCTATATGCCCCAACCTCCAGAGATAAAAATATAAGAACCTGCAGGGGTATTGATTTTATATCTGAATCTTACATGAAAATTAATGAGAATCTTTAGGTTGCTTGATTGAAGAGGCTTTAATCAAAATTATACCATCGATCATTTTGCCCGAATGATGATCTTTTTTCTCATCAATTTCCACATGAAATCCTCCAACTCGTGCAAAATTCAGGTTATAGAGTTCGTTTTTTGAAAATAGTGAACAAATACTTGTCGTATACAAGATTTCAGTTAACCGCAGTATTTAAAACCATTTATTTCCATGCGGCCTTGTCTCAAAGCTACCAGAGGCGATCCAAGGTGTCAACTGACACTTTTTAGTCCGGCTGAAAAACGATGGCCATGCAGATATTGATTTTGCCAATCATAATCTGCCTAACTATTTATATTATCAATTTTACTTATCGTTTATCATTATATAATAGATTCATCACTTTAAAATTAATGGGAAAACAGCATTCAATGAACGGTCAGGAAGCGAAAACAATTAACGGCCGGAAAGAGGATGGAATATTTGTCCTGATAAATTCTTTTCCGTCTCCCTTAATCTACCATTTGATTCGTGCTTTGCTCAGTGTAATTTTTTTGTGGTCCGGTATTTCAAAGCTGATGGATCCTACAGAATTTGCCGTAATTATAGATGGATATGGTTTAATGCCCGACGCTTTGATTCTGCCGCTTGCCATTGCCTTACCTTTGCTTGAGATGGTCTTCGGCTTGGGGCTATTATTGGATATCCGGGGATCTCTGGCCGTCATCACGGGTCTTTTAATGTTGTTTATTGCGATTCTGAGCTACGGCATTTGGCTGGAGCTGGATGTCGACTGCGGCTGTTTCGGTCCTGAAGATCCGGAGGCCAAAGCCTTTCACGGACTTTGGTCGGCCCTTGTTCGGGATATTATAATGATGCTTGGCATTTTTTATCTTTATTACCAGCGGTTTAACCAAATTGTTACTCCCAAACGGTTAAGAAGTTTTTATAAAATTATTTAAAAGTAGGAGGATTAATGATGCGAATCGGGAAAACTATCTTTAGCCTTGTTGTGGTGGGATTGTTTGTGATAGGTTTGACAAGCCCGTCTTTGGACAAAACAAATTCGAAAAAGAAGTGGAGACAGAACAGGACGCCGTCAAACTGGTCCGGGAAATTCAGCGGGGAGGTTATGACGTCATTACCGCTAAAGAACTAAAGGATATGATCGATTCCGGCAAGGATGTTCTCATTATTGATACCATGCCTTATGAGGCCAGCTATAAAAAAGCACATATTCCCGGCGCTGAGCAGTTTTTATTTCCCATTCCTGAAATGAAAGAATGGAATACCAAAGAGACAGGCGAAAAGACCGTGGACGATTTCAAAGCGTTGCTGGGGCCGGACATGTCAAAAACCATCGTCATCTACTGCGGGTTTGTCAAGTGTACCCGTAGCCACAACGGGGCCATGTGGGCTAAAAAGCTGGGCTATAAGAATGTGTTCCGTTTCTCAGGCGGCGTTTTTGCATGGAAAGGCGCCAAATATCCAATAGAAAAAGTAAAATAAGGATTCATCTTCGAATTGAGCAGCACCGCTCAATTCGAAGACATCCGTTTGCTTGTTCGTTGTTGTTTTGATACGAGTTCTGAGCCGATCAGGGTTCAAGTGACATTATTTCTCATGATACGATTAAATAAAGACAATAAGTTGTCGGGTCATCGTGCTGAAAGGCTGGTTAACAAAATCCGGCAGCGTACAGAGAACCTTTTTATGACCCGCCAACTGATGTGTTCCGAGGCTGTATTGACGGTATTGAATCAAGGTCTCAAAGGGGGATTAGCGCCGGAGATCGCCGTTCGGATTACTTCCGGCCTGCCTGAAGGATTTGGAGGAAGCGGCTGCACTTGCGGTGCTTTAACTGCCGGTGTAATTGCCTTGGGATTGTTTTTGGGGCGCAACGGGCCAGGTATTTTGAACAGCCGAAGGGTTTACGCGACTTCGAAAGAACTGCATGATCATTTTAAGATGCATTTTGGTGCTACTTGCTGCAGGGTTCTGACGAAAAACATTGAACTCGGAACAAAGCACCATTTTCAGTTTTGTGCGCGGCATACCGGCGAAATCGCCGAGCAGGCCGCCCGTATCATCCTCGAACGAAAACCGGAAGTGCTTGAACAGGCCGACTGGACGTATTTAAACCAGATTGACTCAAAGATTAGGGCACGGATAAAACAGATTTCCAGCAAACTTTGAAAATGAATAACACTTCAGCCTTTTGAAAAAATTATCGCTTCAGGTATAATTAAATTTTTGCTGAAAGAACTATTACGAAAATGAAAACGTGTTTCTTTTTCAAACTTGGAGCATTTATACAGTGAAACTGAACTTTTTTAAAAAACCGACCCTGCTGAGCCTTTCAAAAACCTGTGGTTGAGCTGCAAAAATCAACCCGGTCGGGCTTGGCAATTTGTTGGCGAATCTCCCAAAGAATATAGATCCGAACTTGCTGGTGGGCTATGAAACCAGTGATGATGCCGGCGTTTATCGATTAACCGATGATCTGGCCATAATAATGACGGCCGACTATATAACGCCGCCGGTGAACGACCCGTATATATATGGTCAAATAGCGGCAGCCAATGCCATCAGCGATGTCTACGCCATGGGCGGACAACCCATCGCATGTCTCAATCTGGTCAGTTTTCCCTCTAAAAAGCTGCCCCCGGAGGTCCTTCACGAAATCGTGGCCGGCGCTCTGAGTAAGATTACCGAAGCCGGTGCTGTATTGGCGGGCGGGCATTCCGTGGAAGACGATGAACCCAAATTCGGTCTGTCAGTAACCGGAATCGTGCATCCGGAAAAATTCTGGACAAACCGGGGTGCTCAACCCGGGGATGTGCTGGTTCTGACCAAACCCCTTGGAAGCGGTGTTTTGTTTAACGCCAATTTAAAAAAATGGGTTTCCAAAGAAGCCATGGAGGCCTGTTTGTCAATTCTCATAACGCTCAATCGAACCGCTGCTGAGGTTATGTCCGGTTTTGATATCCACGCTGCAACGGATGTGACCGGATTCGGATTGGCCGGGCACGGCTTTGAAATGGCCAAAGCATCCGGAGTGTGTTTGGAAATCAGTATCAAAGATCTGCCGATCATGGACGAGGCGCTGATGGTGTATAAAAAAGGAATGACCACCGGCGTAAATGCTTACAATCGGCAAATGGTCGAACAACATTTGTGGCTTGAGACCGATTTACCCCCCTGGCACGAAGAAATCGTATTTGACCCACAAACCAGCGGTGGTTTGCTTGTGGCGGTGACGGAGACCCAGGGAGAAAAACTCGTCAACGCCTTGCATGCCAAAGGGGTGACGGCGGCCAAAATCATCGGCTCTGTTCATGAACTGAAAGAGGGGATTCATTTGAAGTTCAGGTAAATCGAATGCAACGATTCAACTTAAACAGGACGGGTTTCCCCATAAACCTATTCGAACTACAGCCGTTGTATTTTTTCAGCGACAATTTTCGGCAAAGGGATTGCCTTCCAGGTGTGATCGATGGCAACGAAGGTAACAGTTCCCTCTGCCAGCAACCGGGTTTCCGGCGGGCGGTAAAAGTGAAACTGAAAAACGATGGCCTTTTCTTTGATTTCTTTGATTGAAGTATGCATTTCAAGTAAATCGCCATAGTAGGCCGGGGCTAAAAAATTGCAGTTGGCAGCCACCTTGGGCATGCCGTATTTTTCTTTTTTGTTACGAAAGAAGGTTTCCGGAGGTATGTCGATATGCCGGAGAAATTCTTCAATCCCTTCATGGAAATAGCGAAAATAGGCGACAAAATAAACAACACCATACGGATCCGTATCTCCGAAGCGAACCTGTACTTTGGTTTTATGAATGAGCATGTCATACCTCCCATAGATTTCGAAATAACTATTTCCTTGAAAAAATTATTGGCCGTCTTTTCATTAATAAAATTGGAAAAATACCTTTAATACTCAATCGTCAATCATCAATCTTTTGTAATCGTAAAATTATACCGTTTAAGTTTTTTTGCCACCTAAAACACAACATTTACAATTAAGGTGCAAAAGGGGTCATGATGCGATTTTTTAAATGTTTTTTTCTGATCTGCTTTTTTATTCTTATCGGCGTAAGCCAAACCCCCAGAGCTGCTGAAAACATCGACGTCGATCTGGTCAGATTGCAAACCGACGACGGCGAAAGGCTAACCGGTATTTTACGACAGCCCCGTTTGGCCAGAGCAAAAGCCTGCGTGGTGTTGATCCACGGTTACAGCGGCAACTTTTACTCAGGCATCATGGACTTTCTTCCGGAAGCCCTGGCAGATAGCGGATTTGCCACTTTGGCGCTCAACATGCGTGATCATGATCGGGGTCCTAAAAAAAACCGGTTTGAAGAAAACCGTTATGACATTGCGTTAGCCGTCGATAAAATGGCCCTGCTGGGTTATAATTATATATTTCTTTATGGCCACAGTATGGGTACCAACCGGGTGCTATATTACATTGCAGCAACCCAGGACCCCAGAATTAAAGGCATACTTCTAACCGGTCCTCCAGGCAATCTTTTCGAATGGAATATCAGTGTATTCGGGCCTGAAACGGCAAACAGCGTCCTCCGTCAGGCCCAGGACCTGGTGGCAAAAGGTAACGGAGATCAATGGATGTTGATCAATCTGGGGCCTTTGGGCAAAGCGCTTTATACCGCCAATCATGTTGTAAGCCTCAGGGGCTCGAAAACCGTATCCGATCCCTACAAAAACATTTCCCGTATTTCAAAGCCCATACTCATTGTCCACGGCCTTGCTGATCACCTGGCCAATCCCGATATAGCTGACCGCCTCCGAAACAGTGCAACGCCTAAGACAAATGTCACGGTTGTTAATATTCCCGGTGCCAACCACCGTTTCAGCAATCATCAAGAAAAACTTGTAAGCGTTGTAACCCGATGGATGCTTGAGCTTCTGAATCAATAGTGCCAACTAACATAACTGCTCAAGATCGCTGATAAGATTTTTAATTTCTGATCTGTTTAATTTAAGTTTAACTTTTCCCCCGCCGGGATGTGCAAGGTTTAACGTACAACCTTCGCTGTTTTTTATTACCGCCCATTTTTGTCCCTTTGGAAATACAAGAGATTTATCCAGCCAGTCGTCGGGACTGAACTCGGCAATCTGAATCAGAACACCAAAAGCATCTTTGGGATGAATAAAGATCTCTTTCCAAAAGTCGCCGTATTCGTTATACCCGAAATAAGGAATATTATGATTTTCAAGCTTTCGAATCGCATTTTGAATATCCCGGGTTTGCAGGGAGATATGATGAAGGCCCCCGTTTTCATTTTTCTTTAAAAACTTTGTCAAAAAAGTTTTTTCCTCAAGTGGGGTTATAAGCTCGAGACGTGAAAGATCGCCAAATGAAAAAATCTGCCAATTATATTTCATATCATTATTTCGAGCACCAGCACCGAGGACCGCCCCAAGTATGTCTTTAAAAAAATGGAGCGCTTCCGGATAATCTTTCACGGCGATTGAAATATGATCGATCCTTGAAATCATTTTACATTTTTAAAAAGATTAAGAAATTTCCTTTATACTGTTGCAAACTTGTGTATAAATGCCTGGGGCCATAACCAGAAGGCGGTCATTGATCTTTTGGCCGTCCAGATATTCATTGAGAAAAAAATTGCTTCCATCTAACTTGCAGATCTTTCCGCCTGCCGCCTCAAGAATAATGCTGGCTGCAGCAAGATCCTGATACGATTCATTCGAAATTACAGCCGCTTCGGCACGACCCATTGCAACATAACAAATGTGAGCACCGGTGCACCCCAAATCACGAATTTTCCCCGGAAATGTTGAACGATAACGTTGATGAAATCGTGAATACGTAAAAAGAAGGCTTTCGTCATTAATGTTTTTTTTGCTCGAAACGCGAATTTCCTTATCTCCCAAAAAGGCTTTTTGATCCGCCTGTGCGTGAAAAAGATCGCCGGTTGCCGGCATATAGAACGCCCCGAAAATAGGCCAGAAATTTTCTATCAGTGCAAGGGAAATCCCCCATATCGGAATTCCCGCCTGAAAATTGGCCACCCCATCTAATGGATCATAAATCCAGATATATCGCTTTTCATCATGGGTGTAGTCTCTGTTCGCCTGGTTGTTTTTTAATACCTGATGTTCAGGAAAATGGTTGTCAAGCTGATCCTGAAAAAAATTCATTAAATGGGAATCCGCCTCTGTAACAAGCGCTTCATCAAACTTGATGCGACGATCCCCCTTACCATAATAGGAAAGTGCTTCCTCCCCTGAACGTCGAATCACATCCACTGCGAACTGAGTTAAATCTTCAATCCCATGACGTTTTATTCCAGCCATCTTACCTCCTTGGTTGGTCGTATCTGTGGGTCGAAACTTATTGTGGATGGCAATAAATGTGTTAAAATTCTCCCAGCGGTCTTGTAAATGTAAATGAGGCAGGTTCTTTGACCAATTTTTGGGCTGCCTGTTTGGTATTGCCACCTAGAGCTGAAAAGGGGAGTGATACAACAAAGACGGCACAACCCAAAACGGTTGCGACGATTCCCAGCGGCCTGGCAAGAATAAGATCAGCGGTCATAAGGGCGCCGCTGTTTTCCTCATCTAACGTCTGTTCTTGTGCAAGGGCCGAAGTTCCGAATGGGATAAAAACAAGGGTTATAATTAACAAGAACACCATGGATTGTTTTGTAATTTTATTCATGTTTTCCTCCTTTAGGTTTGCTTGCTATCTATTATGTTGTCTCTTTTAAAGTCAGTGCCTGAAACGTTCCGGTTCGGACCGTTTGGGCATGAATGTTTTGGGCGTTTGAATAAGCCAAGGTTTTTAAAAAAGGGTTGTTCATGACTGATTTAGAGATGGTTGAAAAATATTTGTATTAAGGCTATAGTGTTCAAAAGAAAATATTTAAGAAAAATCTAATTTTCACAGACAGTTTGCATATTACAGATTAGAAAAAAGCTGATGAAGTGTCAAGAAAAAAGCCTTCATCTCACATCGGTTTTGCTGCTTATAAACGGAATTCAGACGGACTGAAAGAAATGACAACGGTATCATCTTGTATAGAAGTCGCCATAGCCTTGCCGGTATACAGCACATATGTTTACAGCGTCCCGGAAAACCTGTTAGCGCTCGTTTCGACAGGTAAAAGAGTTCTTGTTCCATTTGGCCGGCGCAGAGTGACGGGATACGTTCTGGGTGCATGCAAAAACACGGATCAGGGGAAGATAAAAAATATTCTTGATATTCTTGATGAAGAGCCGCTTTTCCCTTCAAGTATGATACATTTTTTCCGATGGACGGCTGATTACTACCTGCATCCCATCGGAGATGTTATCAAATGTGCACTGCCCGGTGGACTTAATATTTATGATTTCGCTGCCATTGCCATTACGAAAAAGGGAGAAAAAGCCCTTTCCGGGAATTCTCTTACACCTTTGGAAAGGGACGTCTTAAACTTGTTAAAGGGAGAGTCTTGTGGATTAAAAAATATTCGCGAAAAACTTAACAACAAAATTCCTAATGCCTTAATCTATGCCATGCAACATCAAGGGCTCATTATTCATGAACGGGAGTTAAAAGGCGGAATCACAAAACCAAAAATACAAAGGCATGTGTCATTGATCGATTCAAATATCCCTATGGGCAGTCTATCTGCGTCAAAACAAAAGATCATTGAAGCAATCGAAAGCCAGGGTGAAGTCAGTGTAAGCAAACTAAAAATACTTGTTCCATCTGCTCCAAAATTAATAAAGCATTTAGAAGCGGACAGGTATATTTCTATTTTTAATAAACAGGTTTATCGTGATCCCCTTGGTGAATTTATAAAACCTGATACACCCCACAGGCTCACTGGAGAACAAAACCGTGTGGTTTCAAAAGTGATCGGGGCTCTATGTGGAAAATTTAGCACCTGGCTTCTAACCGGCGTTACCGGAAGCGGTAAGACAGAAGTTTACATGCATATTGCAGCAAAGGTTATTGACTCTGGTTATTCCGTTCTGGTTCTGGTTCCTGAAATTGCCCTTATATCCCAGACGGAAGGGCGATTCAGGGCACGCTTTGGTGATCGTGTCGCTATTCTTCACAGCGGACTTTCTGCTGGAGAGCGCTACGATCAGTGGGTACGTATTGCCAGGGGTGAGGTTTCCATCGCCATTGGTGCCAGATCCGCTGTTTTTGCACCGTTAACGAATATCGGCATTATTATCGTCGATGAAGAACATGACACATCTTACAAGCAGGATAGCCGTTTGAGATACAATGCCAGAGATCTTGCCGTGGTAAGGGCAAAGCAACAGAACGCTGTGGCACTGCTGGGGTCTGCCACGCCTTCAATACAATCCTATTATAATGTAAAAATAGAGAAGTTCAAAGGGGTTACATTAACAAAGCGGGTTGAAAACAGATCGCTTCCCAAGGTAACAGTTGTTGATCTTCGTAAAAGCAGAGATGTTCGGGGAAGTCGACGGTTTATCACTCCGGAGCTTTATGAAGCAATGGAAACGACACTTGGACGTGGCGAGCAGGCGCTCCTTTTTTTGAACCGGCGTGGCTTTGCCAGCAATCCGGTTTGCTCAGCCTGCGGTGAAGCGATACGATGTAAAAATTGTGATATTTCTTTGACATTGCATCAAAAGGCCAATGCATACAAATGTCATTACTGTGGGTTTACACGACCGTCAGCATCGAACTGCATTTCCTGCGGGTCCTCTAAGATCATGCTTTTGGGGCTTGGGACCGAAAAGGTCGAGGCGACGGTAAAGATGCTTTTCCCTCAGGCTTCAGTCGCCAGAATGGATCGTGACACGACCCGACGCAAAGGATCAATGATAAAGATACTCAAAGGTTTAAGAAATCGGACCATTGATGTTCTAGTGGGGACTCAGATGGTGGCTAAAGGTCATGACTTTCCAAACATTACCCTTGTGGGTATTATCTGTGCAGACCTCTCTTTGAATTTTCCTGATTTTCGAGCCGGAGAACGTACATTTCAGCTGCTGGCCCAGGTTGCCGGGCGTGCCGGGCGGGGGGTTGTGCCCGGACGTGTTATTCTGCAGACGTATAACCCGCATCATCTCAGCATTTTATCTGCAACTGAGCAGGACTTTAAGCCATTTTACAAGGTCGAGATCGGGTTTCGAAAGAGCCTCCATTATCCACCATTTTCTAGAGTGGTTCAGATTAAAATATCTGGAAAAGACAAAGAAAAGACCCGGCAGCATGCCCAGACTGTAGGAGATCTTTGCAATACATTAAAACAAAAGAACAGATCGTTTTCAAGGTCCCTTGAAATATTGGGGCCCATTGAATCCCCGCTTTTCAAGATTTCAAAGCAATACCGATGGCAGATTCTTTTAAAAGGTTTGGAGGTCAAACCGCTCCACCGATTTCTTCACAATTTATGGCTCGAGAATAGAGCAATAATCAACCGGCGCGATGTCAATGTCGTTCTTGATGTAGATCCGATTTTTATGATGTAAAATTTAAATAAGAAGATGCGCCTTGACATTCTATAGAATGCGCCTTAAATAAACTGTTCATGCCTTCGCGGGTTGGTGGTGGCTGAGGTCGTGAATCGGATATTTGAGTCAATATGAACCGGTTAATTTTTTTTAAGGACATTTTTAACATGAAACTTAAATTTTTATCCATCTTTTTATCCGTCGTTTGTATTTTGTCTTTTAATAGCGGTG
>CAXMTB010000011.1:0-7780 GCA_964195835.1 uncultured Nitrospinaceae bacterium
CTGTGCTGAAAGGCCGGGACTGCACCCATCCCCTCCAGGCAAGGCCAGCCATGGAAGCATGCGGTTTCGACGTTTTCACTATCGCACGCCGGGTTGGATGGGAGATTGTTCCCATCGGACATGAATCCAAACAAGATGCCGTTCCATGCGCCAGCCTTATCGGCTTGGTGCTTGTGGTTTGAGAATATGGATAACATAGATCATTACATGAACCAGCGAACCATCATCGTTGGAGACGTCAACTCCGGTAAGACTTCTCAAACTTTAAATATTCTTAAGCTTTTTTTAAAGGCCGGCCATGCAAAAAAGATAGCAATTCTCGACTTGGCCCCCGGTAATATCCAGGGAATCGGTGGAAAAATGGAGCCGCCGCTGGATGAGCCTTTGCTCTATTTAACGACATCCATCCTTGCGCCCCGCCTTACGGGCAAAGACAAATACCATACCCTAAAATTGGCAGAGAAAAACGCAACCGCTATAGAAAAACTGTTTGCAAAATTTTATCGACAAAAAAGAGAAATCCTATTTGTCAACGATGTAACGCTTTACCTTCAGGCGGGCGATTTTGAACGTTTTATAAAAATCCTTGATACCACTTCCACCCATATCATTAACGCTTATTACGGGCATACGTTTTCCGATTCCGAACTCACGCGGCGCGAAAAAAACTTGACGGAAGAGTTGATGAAACTTTGTGACCAAATCATCGAACTGCCATTTCAAAAATTCTAACCTAAATTGAGCGTTTCAAATTGTGACAATCTTGTTCGGATTCCTATCTGCCGAGTCGGTGATGGTGTTTAATGCTTTATAACAATATAACGTCCTAAAGATATTATATTTATAATACACTGGCGCAATTTGAAACGATCAATGTAGGTCTAATTTTTGTCACACTATTAGGCGATATTTGTCACATTATTTTAATCAAACAACTTCGACAGTTGATCTAACTATTCATAAATATAACACATTTTCTCTGTTGCCCACCGGGTTCAATTCTTGCATTTTAACTGAAGTAGATGAAAATCATAAATGGAGTATACATATGAACAACAGTGTTTTAAAAAAAGTAATACTTCTTTTAAGTATTGTTTTATTTATATTTTCTTTAAGTGCATGTGAAACGATTAAAGCAGCGGTAAGTTTTAAATGGGGTAAAAGAACAAAATGCGAACATCATCTTGAAGCAAAAAAGGCCCAAAAGGAATATCCCTCAACCTCAGCTGCAGGCCCATGGATAATGAGCAAACAATAAATGTTGGTATTATCCCTTCCTGAAACGTTTACGATGCCCCTGCAGACCATTGAGCTTGTATCCTAAGAAAGGTCCACTTTGAAAGAGCCTGTTCAAGAATTGAGTCCGAATTTTTCCTTTAATTTCTGGTTGACAATAGGCGGCACCATGGTTTCGATATCACCACCAAACATCGCTGCCTCTTTGATTATAGATGAACTTGTAAAGATCCATCGCAGACCGGTCATTAGGAAGACGGTCTGAACTTCTCTATTTAATCTTCGGTTCATGAGTGCCAGCTGAAATTCATATTCAAAATCAGAAACCGCGCGCATCCCCCGAAGTATGGCAATAGAACCTTTCTTTGATGCATATTGCACAAGAAGCCCGTCAAAAGTTTCAACCTCAATATTCGGATAGGCTTCAAAACTCGATTCAAGCATCTCTACCCGTTCTTCAACGGAAAACAAAAATTTTTTTACCGGATTATGCAATATGGCCACGATGATTTTATCAAAAAGTTTAAGCCCTCTTTGCGCAATATCGACATGACCGTTTGTCACCGGATCAAAGGATCCCGGATATATGGCAATTTTTCGCATTTACTATCCATCCCTTTCGGTTTTTATATTTCTCCCCAAATAAAATGGGGAATTCAAATTTAACAAAACGGCTTCATATCACATAGTTTAAAAATGAAACAAGCGTTTTTCCATATTTTCTCTGATCTAAAAGATCAAATTCAAAAAGATCTGCTGGAATCGGCTCAAAAAGAGAGTGTTCAACCACAATACAGGCGCCTTTTTTCAAAGAATGACTTTTGTCAAGATTGAACAATGTCGGTTTTATCAAGTTTTTGTCGTACGGAGGATCTAAAAAGATAAGATCAAAATTTTGTTTTTTTGATCTTATACAATTTAAGTTTTGTCTAATATTCCATTTGACAATATTGGCTTTTTGATCAAGCATGCATGAATCAATGTTTCTCCTTAATACAGATAAGGCCCCTTTTCTATTATCTACAAATACAACCGATTCAGCGCCTCTGCTTAGGGCTTCGATACCCAAAGCGCCTGTCCCTGCAAACAGGTCTAGCACCACCGCATCCAGAACACTTTGGGAAAGTATATTAAATATTGACTCTCGCAATCTGTCGGCAGTCGGCCGGATCGACGTATCACGGACCGAATATAATTTTTTACCTTTCAGAGCGCCACCGATGATTCTCAAGCCCATAATTTTTTCATTCGTTTATGCTCTTTATTGTGCAATAATAATTAATTCAGGATGTTGCATCCAGAACATCGGCAAGATTTAGTTTTTTGAGCTTCTTATACAAATAACTCCGTTGGACCCCGATGGCTTCAGCAGTTTTAGTAACATTGTTGCTGTGTTGAGTCAGTTTTCTTTTGATAAATTCTATTTCAAACATCTCCTTGGCTTCCTTTATGGAATTGCTCAAGAAAAGCTGGGCTTCAACCGATGCAATATCATCTTTTGCTTTCGGATTATAGGGCGACGGCAAATCATATTCATCAATAACATCTTTATCTGTCATGATCGTCAGCCGCTCAACCAGATTTTTCAGCTCCCTGACATTTCCAGGCCATGAATAATTTAATAGAAGATCAAAAACGTTCTGGGTTACGACCTTTTTTTTGCTCCGATTTTGTTTGGCACATTCATCGAAAAATATTTCCATAAGCTGGGGAATGTCTTCAACACGATTTCTTAAGGGTGGAACTTCAATAGGTATGACATTCAACCTGTAGTAAATATCTTCTCTGAAAGTGCCCTTTTCAATCTCTTTTTCAAGGTCCTTATTGCTGGATGCAATGACCCGCACATCGATACTTAATGTTCGGCTTCCACCAACCCTCTGGAATTGCTGTTCCTGTAGAACTCGAAGTATCTTAGACTGAGACTTCAAGCTCATATCGCCGATTTCATCCAGAAAAATAATCCCTTTATTCGCCAGCTCGAATTTCCCTATTATTTTTGTACTTGATTCGACAAAGGCACCCTTTTCTTGCCCGAACAGTTCGCTTTCAATGAGTTCTTCGGGAATAGACGCGCAGTGAACGTCTATAAGCGGATAATCCACCCTTGAGCTAAGTTGGTGGATGGTGCGTGCAACCAGTTCTTTCCCTGTGCCATTCTCTCCGGTAATCAGTACCCATGCCTCTGTGGGAGCTGTTACGGCAATCTGTTTTTTCAGTTCTTGAATTGGAGGGCTGTTCCCGGTGATTGAGTGTTTTTCTAAAGTTTTTTTACGCAAATATTTGTTTTCTTCTTCAAGTCTCCTGAAATTCAGTGCATTGTTAATTGCCACAATAACTTTATCAATTGAAAGCGGCTTTTCGATTAAGTCGAATGCACCGAGTTTTGTGGCCTTTACAGCAGTTTCTATGGTCCCGTGTCCGGATATGATGATGACCTGTATGTGGGGATTGTCTTTTTTTATTTCCTTTAGTGTTTCGATACCATCGATGCCCGGCATCCAGATATCAAGCAATACAAGATCCGGCGATTCGGTATCAATGATTTTCAATGCCTCATATCCATTGGCAGCAGTTGTGACCTCAAAACCTTCATCTGAAAGGAGTCCGCTTAAAGACTGACGTATGGAAGGTTCATCATCTACAATTAAAATAGAAGGGTACATGTTATAAACTCCTTTTTTATCCGAAACGAGTTAAACTCGATTCAACATTTTTTTTAGCGTGTTCTTTATCTACACCGGCAGTTCGACAACAAATTTAGCGCCCTTTGGCTTGTTATCCTGAACGCGTATCATGCCATTATGATCAGAGATAATGGTGCTTACAATGGTAAGCCCTAAACCCATACCGGTCTTTTTTGTTGAAAAATAGGGTTCAAAAAGACGCGTTTTGCCTTCATCGGAAATACCCACACCATTATCGGAAATCTCAAGTCGTACGATCTTTAGAATTGGATCATGGGCAAGAGATATCATAATACTGCCTTCGTTCCTTATGGAACCGATGGCATTATCCACAAGATTAATCATCGCCTGCTTTATCTGCTGCCGATCTAAATTAAGAACAGGGATATCATCTGTAACATTAAACTCAAAATTAATTCGAGGATGTCCTTCCTTATACAGTGCCAGGGTTTCTTCAATAATGGGAGGCAGATCATCGGGTTTCGGATTTGCTGTGGGAAATCTTGCAAAGGAAGAAAACTCGTCCACAAGATTTCGAATCAGGTTCACGTGATCGGTGATGGTTTGGGTACACTCATCAAAAACAGGTTCTTTGATTTGATCTGAATATTTTCGTTTAAGGCGCTGAGCCGAAAGCGATATGGGGGTTAATGGATTTTTGACTTCATGCGCAATTCGCCGGGCAACTTCACGCCAGGCAGCCATACGCTGAGCCTTCTCGAGTTCGGTCAGATCATCAAATACCATAACCATGCCCATATGCTGACCTGCATCGTCTTTCAAGGCATTTACATGCATGAGAAAACTCATCGGTCTTCCATCTATGGTCAGCTTTAACGGCAATTCTGCTGCATCATTTCGTGATGATTTAAGATTCTCCATGACGTCTTCGGCAAGTTCTAAAAGTTGTCCATCGAGAAGTTTTTTATAGCTTTTCTGAAGGATGTGTTCTGATTTAAGATTCAGCATCTTTTCAGCCGATTTGTTCATGGTGGTAATGAATCCGCCGGCATCGAGTGTAATGACACCGGCAGAAACATTCTTCAAAACAATTTCCATGTATTGTCTTCTTTTTTCTATCTCAACATTCTGTTCTCGAAGCAAGCGAGCAGAAAGCTCAAGTTGATCCCTTCCAATACGCAAATCCCTGGTCATTTTATTGAATGAATCGACAAGAGTTCCAATTTCATCATCAGCCACCATAGCGATATTAACACTTAAATCTCCTTCTTTGACTCTAAGGATTCCTTCGGCAAGTACCCTGATGGGTATGGAAATCGTTTTGGCCATGTAGAAGCCAAACCATACTGAACAAAACACCACCAATAAGGCGACAATTGATAGAGTGATGTAGTAGGTAACCTGGATCGGTTTTTTAAGAAGCTTTATCTGCTGATATTCTTCAAAGCCTCTTGAAATTGATGACATTTTCTTGGCAAGATCCGGAGGCATCAGTCTGGCTATCACAATAAAGGCTTGGGCATTGGTGGGCGTTGAGCCAAAAGGAATCGTACCGATGGTTCTGATAAGTTCACCGGAGGGAATTCTTTCAGAAACAGTCCTGACACCTTTTGGCGGTATTTCTTTTTGAAGATTATCAGCAGAAATAACGTCAAAGCGCTTATCTTCCAGTTCCGGAGCAAGGGCAAATGTAATACGTGTTGCATTATCTGCATAAATTTCTATGGCATTAAAATTAAACTCACGCTGGACGACCTGTACATAACGGGAAAGTGCTTTTTTGTTGTTCGTATCTAAAAGTTTTTTTGTTGTTATCTGATACGAGATTCTTTCCATATAAAAACGGTTTCTTTCTTCGGTATGCCAATATAAACTTCGCCCGACGTCTAATGAATTCTCAAGGGCCTGTTCAACTGGAACGTTAAACCAGAACTCAATGCTCGTTGTGATAAAGTTGATGGAAAAGAAAAAAAGTACAATGGTTGGTAAAAGTGAAAGGGCTATGAAAGCTACCACAAGTCTCGTTCGTAGCTTGGTCCCCATGACTTTTCGTTTTCTATCATAAAGCAGCTTTACCAGGTTTCTGAAAACAAGAAATATTAACAAGAGAAGTAATAACAAATTGATGTTTATCAAAATAAACATCAGGATGGTATTGGAAACGGGGATATCGGCGCCGAAATGAATAATTCTGTTTTCAACAAACGTCAGCAGGGCAACCACAGCAATGATGATAATGCCAATAATGACTTCCCGCTTTCGTCTTTCCATCTCTTCTTTTGAAATAAAAGATGCTGTCTTTTTTCTTCTTTTATTGCTCATTATAACTATTTGTTTTAATAAATGAAGTCTACGGTATACCAATCGGTTTCAAAATCCCACAGAGAAACAAAAAATAAGACATAATGCAGATAAAAAGGAAGGGTTACTTTGCTAAGTTCGGCCTTAGCTCTTAATTGATAATGCGCACCTTTTACTAGTTGTTTCAGAGGTACAATTTTTAAGCTGTCAATTTCGCTCATCAGTTTTTTGGCCTCATCGAAAGATTTTGTCACCTGTGGCCCGCTTTTTTCCCAAGAGCGTTTTACAATATACTCTTCTTTCAGATTATTGTATTTAATCGTATTTGTAACTTTTATATCCTCTATATTATTGTCAAACCATAGATTGCGAACTTGATAAAAGCTTAAGTAATATGAAAATGTCGTGGAAACACCACTTAAAATTGCCTTTTTCATCTTTTCTGTAAAAGCACCTTCAACATTAAGATAAACCAGAAGATCATCCCGTGTGTTTGTAACAATGATATTTGTTAATGTTGCATTCTGGGCAAAAGCCAAATTCTGAACACAAAAGATGATGCCAAAAAGCAAGACAAGTGATTTTCGATTCATAAATGTTATCATATCTATTTTAGCTGTTATGTAAATAAAATCGTGTAACGATTTTATGAAGCTCCCTCAGGTGAACCCTCTGGAGGCGGGTGAACTTGCGGGATCTTATCTTTTATTTGAATTCATCCCGCGCTGCCCCGAGAGTTGGAATTTCCGCTTCGCTCCAACAAACAGCGGATAATTCAAATTTGAAAAGCAAAATATTACAAGTAACTATAAGGGATAATAAATCATTTAATAGCTGATACCTTTTTAAATGGCAAGAAATTTTGACTGAAAGAAAGGTTGGTCTCAAATAAATTTGAGGCCCATTAAATGATGAGTCTTGACAATTTCAGGTTAGTCAGTATTTCTCACAGCGATTTAGCCGCTAAACACATATAGCTTATTGCTTACAAGGATCAGCCCCACAACAATCAAAACCACACCGGCCACCACATTGACATATCTTAAAACTTTTGAAGCCTTTTTAATAAAAATCAATAGGAAATTGATAAAAATAGAAATAATAATAAACGGTGTGGCCAGTCCGGCTGAATAGATGCCAAGAAGTATAACTCCCTGCCACACTGTTTCCTGACTGCCGGCAATGATGAGGATTGAGCCGAGTAAAGGCCCTATACATGGGCTCCAACCGGCACCAAAGGCCATTCCGATGATCAGCGTCCCAAAAAAATGCAATGGCTTCTTTTCCAGATTAATCCGCTTTTCAAAATCAAGCCCGGGTATACGGATTAAGCCGGTTAAATGAATTCCCAGAATGATAATTAAAATACCACCGATGATCCTTATTAACTTTTTATACGTATACATCAAGCCGCCGAGATAGGAGGCTGAAGCACCCATCAAAATAAAAACCAGGGAGAACCCCAGAACAAACAAAAACGTTGAAAGAAATACTTTTTTCCGGATTTCTGAATTATATTCTTCTGTCAACTCCTCTATTGAAAACCCCGTAATAAAGGTAAAGTATGCGGGTATCAGGGGCAGCACACAGGGGGA
>CAXMTB010000011.1:7790-38965 GCA_964195835.1 uncultured Nitrospinaceae bacterium
GGAAAAAAAAGATAGAAGCCCGGCAACAAAGGCAGCTGGAAATGAAACGGTTTGAGTGAACATTAGCCTCCTGCAATCAGGGAAATGAGAAACACCTCTGAATTATCGGGGATCAACGTCTTTTCAAAATACGGTCTGGAGACATGTTTATTGTTGATGCGTATCACCGCATAGTGATGCGAATCTTCAAGATCCTCAAGCAGATCTTTAATGGTCATTCCTTCATACCAGAACTGTCGTTTGCCGTTAACCCTGATCATCACCTAACTTCGCATTAAGCAATTCCAAAACCTCAGGAAAATCGATACCCAGACGCGTCACGGTGTCAATGGTCGGAATTCCATCGGTCGTCCATCCCCGTCGTTTATACACCGCATCCTTGAGTTGTTCATATAGCGTCTCGCGAAATTTGCGCAGGGTCCTGATTTTATCTTCCGTGCTCATGTCTGTGATATCCACATGATGTTTCTCGACCAGTTCTTTGTCATAACGTTCGTGTCGTGATTCATATTCAACCGGTTTTACAGGCCCCATTGCACGATAGGGAATATTGTCATGCTCGCGTGTTCCGAAACCCATTTTGAGATTGAATATACGCTGGAAATTGTAAACCGCTTCGCTCATTCGAATAAGACCCTCGGGAGTCGTATGTCTTCCGGTAACCGCAGTGTAATATTGGGTATACCATTCTACGTGTTTCATGACCTTTGCCGGCTCTTGGGTATCTTTATTGTCCTCAGGGATGATATCGTTCCATGGAAGTTTACACAGTCCACACAAACTAAACCATGTTCTAAACATTGGAAACCAGTGAAGCGCCTCTGCCTTTTGCTCAAAGGAAGGCATAAAATTGTGCACCATATCGAGAAAAATCAACCAGGCTTCATCATGCTGTGGCCCCTTGAGCGCAAGACCATATCCCCCCTGTTGGGCAAGCGATTCTTTGGTCATATATTCGGAAAACTCCAAACCCTTTGCTTCCATTCCAATATCTTGCATGATATTTAGATCGGCCTTATAATCTCGAGCTAAAATCGACTTCATTTCGCGAACCCCTCGGCCCACGATATGGCCAAAACCTTCACCTTGAGCCATTTGGTGAACGATCTCCAGTGCAGCCGACCGGTTACCAAAGGAAAGGTTTATTCCACCGGTATGGGTTTCATTAATCAGGTTCATCGAAAAGCATTCCATTGCAAATGCGATACTTGTCCCCACAGAAATAGTGTCAAGACCATAGGCATCACAGTAGAAATTCATCTCAACAACGGTATGGGGATCAAAGACACCCAGATTCGAACCACAGCCGGCAATGGTTTCATATTCGGGACCGTCCACAAAAACTTTTTCTCCCCTGTAAGGCCCCGTCAGTGGAACAAAGTCTTTGACACCATGAGAGCAGGCCACCGTGCATCCCATCCAGCAGCCATCATAGCCTGTATCAAAGATACGCCTGTACACCTCTTGACCGACATTTTCTGCCTCTGGGTGCTGCCCATATTGAAAATTATGGGTGGGCAGCAAATCAAAATCATTCATAATCGTGACCAGATGGGTTGTGCCGATTTTTGCCATTTCATTTTGTTTGGGATCAAGATCCACAATTTCCCTGGAGTGTTTTTTTCCAATTTCTTTTAATGCGATCCCATCCGAAGGATTATTTGTATTGACCGAAACCCTATCCCATCTTGCCACAACGGCTTTAATACACTTATCTGCAAAGACACTGCCGATTCCGCCACGCCCGGCCTGTTTGTATCGTGCTCGCTTTCGCTTTAAATCATACCAGGTAAAATTCAGGCAGCCCATGAGTGTGTGCTTCGCACCCGGTCCCGTGGAAACAACAGAAATATTCCTGGGTTTTCCTTGGGCAAAGTGTTCTGTTAATATGGATGAAAGCGCATATGAATCATCCGGCAATCCGGATGTTTCAAAAATTTGTATTTTTTCATCAATGCCGTCGATGAGAATTACAATATCCGTTTGGGTCTTTCCTCTGATTTGAAGAGCATCAAATCCGGAAAATTTAAGATAAGGACCAAAATATCCACCAACATTGGAATCAATAACACTTCCTGTTAACGGCGAAATCGTGGTTACAATACTTTTGCCCGAGCCCGGATAAACGGGAGTTCCGCCCATTGGGCCCGAGGCAATACATATTGCATTATCAGGATCAGACCATTTCGTTGTCCCGTTGACAGCATTCCAAAGCAGCCAAAGATCAAATCCCTTGCCGCCAATAAATACTTCCTTCATTTTTTCGGTCACCGGATGAATGGAAATATCCGAATTTGAAATGTCGACCAAAAGGGTTTGATTGGCATAACCTTTATCAATAACTGGTTTTTTATAATCAAATGTCTTTATCGCTTCAATTTTATATTCCGTCATCATATCAGCCCTTATTCTTTTTTTGAGAGTTCCAAATCGCCAAAACTTATTGAGAAGCCGTTTTCTAACAACCGTTATTGGTAAAATTCCGTGTGACAATTTCCCCCAGTTCTTTGGATCGCTGGGTAGCAACTTCTACAGCGTTGATGAGAGTGGTTCGAAGCCCCCCTTTTTCAAGCGCATGAATTCCGGCAATTGCCGTTCCACCCGGCGATGTGACCATATCCTTTAGCCTGCCCGGATGTTCTTTGGTCTCCATCAACAATTTTGCAGCCCCAAAAATCGTTTGGGTTGAAAGAAAAAGCGCATCTTCCCTTGACAGCCCCACCTTAACACCGGCATCAGCCAAGGCATCGACAATTAAAAAGATGTATGCAGGTCCGCTGCCGCTCAAGCCCGTGATGGCATCCATAAGGATATTTTCCTTTAGAAAAATGCTTTTACCCATGGAGTCGAAGATCGCCATAGAAAGATCAATGTCTTCCTTGGTGGCATTTGCCCCGGCCGCAATCACCGATGCACTCTCTTTTACAAATGCTGCAATGTTGGGCATAACGCGAATAAGACGCAATTCCTTTTTAAGACACGACTCGATTGCAGCCAGAGGCACACCTGCAGCGATGGAAATGATAAGCTTGGACATGTCCAGACAAGATGCTGTTTCTTTTAATACAGATGCAATGATTTGGGGCTTAACTGCATATATAATAATATCAGAAAATTCTACAGCTTTAATGTTTTCGGTAAGTGTAACCACACCATATTTTTTTGCAACGGATTCTAGCTTGTTCATCCGAACATCCGTGCAAATGATGTTCTCTGGACTGGATGATCCCGAAGTAATGAGTCCGCTGACAAGGGCTTCTCCCATATTTCCGGATCCGATGATACTGATTTTCTTATCTTTTAACATGAATTTTATTCCCCCCTTAATTTGTTAGTCTCTTAGAAAAATTTTTTGGAGTTTGTGGCATAATAATTGCTTTCTTTTTAAAAAGTGAGTCCGGTTGAAATACATAAGAATTTCAAAGCAAACGGATTACGGGTTGTGCCAACTGTGGCAGAATTGCCCAAATCTGACAAAGCTAAAAATATTACAATATACTTTTATCGTTAGATTATTTGGTGTGTCAACGATTTTGCCTGAAATATCTTGACTTATTGTTAATATCTAATTAATTTTTAAAAAAAATATCTGATTTCAGAGAAACTAAAATTTATAGTTTCTTAAAGAGTCAAAAAAATGACTGGATAAAAAACCTTAGTGTTTCTTTATCCCATGAATCAAAAAAACGAAAGCACATTGTTGATATGTTTATCTTTGGCAATTTAATAAAGGCTGTTGCAATAATTCTCCATTATGTTCTTACCTTTTATATGTGGATCGTGATCGCTCGGGCGATACTTTCTTGGGTAAATCCGGACCCTTATAATCCCATCGTTCGTTTTATCCATAATGTCACCGAACCGGTGCTGTATCGAATCCGGGCAAAAATCCCCATCAACTTTGGCGGTATTGATTTTTCACCGATCATCGTTATCCTAGGTGTGATATTTTTACAAAATTTTGTCGTCAACAGTCTGTTGAGACTGTCCACAACTTTTATGTAATAAAAAAAGGAGGGTGATCTCTGATGAAAATGACGCCCCTTGATATTCAGCAACAGCAGTTTAAAATGAAGTTTAGAGGCTTTGATGTTCGGGAAGTAGATACATTTCTTGAACAGATGGCGGATGCCTTCGAATCACTGCAAAGTGAAATTAACCGCTTGCATCAGGAAATCAAACGGCTTCAGCTTGAGGCTCAGGCGTATAGAGAGCGCGAAGAAAGCTTCAGACGTGCAATGCTGAATTCTCAGAAAGTTTTGGAACAGATGAAGGAAAATGCCAGAAAATCAGCCGAATTGGTTGTTGCTGAAGCAGAGGTTAAAGCAGAAAAAATTCTCAGTAGAGCGCAAAACAGACTTTCACAACTTCATGAAGATATAGCAGAGTTGAAGCGACAACGATCGCAGATTGAGGTTCAAATCCGCTCCGTTATTGAGGGCCATTCCAAACTCCTTGAAATTGGAAAAGAGGAATCTATCATCAGGGAAGAGGAAGATAGCAAGCTAAAACTTTTTAAACAATCTGAATAAACAGGTAGATTGATATGGCAAAAATTGATGCGTTTTTCAAATTGATGCACGAGCAGGGAGCCTCTGATCTCCATCTTGTGTCCGGACAACCGCCCGCACTTCGTATCAGGGGTGACATGGAAAGGATCAAATATAAAGTCCTTGAAAATGACGAACTGAAAGCGATGCTCTATGAAATTGCACCCGATACCAAAATCAAGCAATTTGAAGAAACCGGTGATATCGATTTTGGCTATGAAATACCCGGAGTTGCCAGATACCGGTCAAATTTCTTTATGCAGAAAAATGGTTGTGCCGCCGTTTTCAGGCAAATTCCTGAAGAAATCATGACCGCCGAACAGCTGGGCCTTCCGAATGTAATATCCAAACTGGCTTCACTTCCCAGGGGGCTGGTTCTGGTCACCGGGCCCACGGGAAGCGGCAAGTCGACGACGTTGGCCGCCATCGTCGATGTTGCCAACCGCACCCGAAAAGACCACATCATCACCGTCGAAGATCCCATCGAATTTGTACACCAAAGCAAAGGGTGTATCATAAACCATCGTGAGGTGGGAATCCATACCAAGTCATTTAGTGCAGCATTAAGGGGTGCTTTAAGAGAAGACCCGGATATCATTCTGGTGGGGGAAATGCGGGACCTTGAAACCATATCGCTCGCCATAGAAGCCGCATCTACCGGACACCTTGTTTTTGGTACTTTGCATACCATGAGTGCACCGAAAACCATTGATCGTATCATCGAGGTTTTTCCTGCAACCGAACAGTCACAGATCCGTTCAACCCTATCTGATGGAATTCGGGCGGTTATTTCACAGGTCTTGTTTAAAAGGATTGATAAAAAAGCCCTTTGTGTTGCCTTGGAAATATTGATTGCAACACCGGCAGCCCGAAATCTTATCCGTGAAGGAAAAACACATCAAATTCCTTCAGTAATTCAAACAGGGAAAAAATACGGCATGGTGCTTTTGGATGATGCCATTATGGAGTTGTATGAAAAAGGGTGGATAAGTGCCGATGATGCCTACCTCAAAGCCAATGACAAGGGAAAATTCAGAAATTTTATAAAAAATCCGCCATCCGACTTTACCGAGGCCTAACACATCGTGAGGTTATATTTTGAAAAAACAGGAAATTGATCATCTACTTGCGAGAATGCTGGATTCCCATGACAATGTTTCCGATCTGAATATTACCGTGGGAAAACCATTTCAGGTCGAGACTTCGGGCGTTCTCTCTGTTGTGGATCTCAATCCTAAATTTAATGAAATCACCCCTTTTCAATCTGAAATTTTCGCTCTCAACCTGATCAACCAGAGCCAGAGGCTCACCGAAACGCTTTTACTTGAGGGATCGTGCGATTCATCTTATGAACTTCCCGGAAAAGCCCGCTTTAGAGTCAATATCTTTTCCCAGCGGGGGAATTATTCTGTTGTGTTGCGAAAACTTTCCCCCAAAATTCCAACCTGCCAAGAATTGGGTCTTCCTGATGCCTTTTTGGAAATGGCTGAAGAAAAAAACGGCTTTATCCTGATTACAGGTGCCACGGGCAGCGGAAAATCGACTTCGCTGGCTGCCATCCTCAATGATATTAATGATGTTAGATCGGTTCATATCGTCACCCTTGAAGACCCGGTGGAATATGATCATCCACATAAAAAAGCCACGTTTAACCAACGGGAGATGGGAGAGGATTTCAACTCTTTTTCCATTGGCTTAAGAGCAGCCCTTCGACAGGCGCCCAAAGTGATATTGGTGGGTGAGATGCGCGACAGGGAATCACTGGAGATCGGTATGAGTGCGGCTGAAACCGGCCATCTGGTTTTAAGTACGTTACATACCATGGATGCCGGACAGACAATCAACAGAATCCTTGGTATGTTTCCCACAGAAGAAGAAAATCAGATACGCACTCGAATCGCTGATTCAATCCGATGGATCGTGTGCCAGAGGCTTCTTCCCAAAGTAGGTGGCGGACGGGTTGCCGCTTTTGAAATTTTGCGTACCAATCTTCGTGTTAAAGATTCAATTTTGCATGGGGAATCAGAAGGTAAAACATTTTATGATATTATGCAGGCTGGAAAAGCGTTCGGCATGGTAACCTTTGACGATTATATCTTGGAGCTGTATGAAAAAGGCATCATTACCCAGGAAACCGCGATGGCCTATGCATCTCGAAAGGACGTGCTGGGCCGAGGAATTGACACCATCAAAACTGTCCGAGGAGAAGCCACAACAGACATTGATGATTTAAAGGTTGATCATGATTATGGCAAGCGCAAGCCTTCGCGTTGATCGAGTCCTGCCGGTTTCTTATCCGTAACGTCCTGATAAAGGCAAAAAATAATGAACATTTCATGCGAAAACTGCCGGAGCAAGTTTAAAATTCCGGACGAAAAGATTCCTAAAGGACAAATGTTTTCACTGACCTGCCCGCAGTGTAACACCAAGGTCGTGGTCGATGCACGATCCGACACACACTCTTTGTCAGATACCAATTCGGAATCATCAGATAAACCAAAATCCGAAAAGGAAAAAACGATTATTGATGAAGTTGACGCCGATACCTACGATGCTTCGGATAAACCTTTTGACTTCGTGGAAGAGGGTGTGAAAACAGCCCTTTTGTGTGAGCCCGATGCTGCCTTACAAAAGAAGATCAAAACGGGCTTGCACAATATGGACTATCATATCACCGCCCCCCAGTTGGCCAAAGATGCTCTCAAGCAAATGCGATTTCATGTTTTTGATATGGTGGTGCTAAACGAGAGGTTCGGCACCCAAAATCCGGACATGAACCCTATCCACAAATATCTGGACCGCCTCAACATGTCCATCCGGCGAAACATTTTTGTGACTCTCATTACTGACCGTTACCGTACCATGGACAATATGGCAGCTTTTAACAAAAGCGTTAACCTGATTGTCAATCTGAAAAACATCGATGAAATAGAAAAAATCCTTAGACGCGGAATCGCCGATTATGAGGCCTTCTATCGTGTTTATAAACGAGCTCTTATTAAAGCCGGTAGGGTCTAACCTGAATTTCTCATGAAGAGCATCAGACAAAGGTCTCGGTGAGTAATCCGGTCTATCCCGTATCGTTGTTTCGCATGACCAATGAATCCTATAGTAAAGCCAAACACCGATGAAATATACGTGCGCAGACTATCGGACTGAAATGATTCTTGTGAGTCTCAGACAACGTCTTAAACAAGAAGACCTGAATGAAGCGGAAAAACAGGATATCATTTTACAAATTGAGAAGATAGAAGCGGCGATGGAGCTCGATTAATATTCGATCGGCATCAGTTTATCTACACACTATTGCTGATAATCCTCAACCCTTCCAACGTTAAGTTCGGTTCAACAACCTCTATGGTCTCAGATACTTGACACATGAGATCTGCCAGACCACCTGTAGCGATGATTTTGGGGTTCGTACCCATTTCAGCCTTCATACGCTTGACCATTCCATCGACAAGGCCTGCATATCCGTAAATAATTCCCGCCTTAATACTGCTTGAGGTATCTTTTCCGATCACGCTTTTGGGAGGAATAAAGATCTCGACTCTAGGAAGTTTTGATGCTTTTATAAAAAGTGCTTCAGCAGAAATCATGATGCCGGGACTGATTGCGCCACCTAAGTATTCCCCTTTCTCAGTAATAGAGTCAAAGGTTGTTGCCGTTCCAAAATCAATCACAATTAAGCTCGTTTGGTATTTGTGGAATGCTGCAACCGCATTAACAATCCTGTCTGCTCCGACTTCTGATGGGTTTTTGTATCGTATCGGCAGTTTTGGAGCGGACCTGGCATCCACCCAATGGGGCGTATGTCCAAGATATTTGCGACAGAAAGAATCTAGAATGGTAACCATGGGTGGAACGACACAGGAAATAATGGTTTTGTGGATATTTCCGGAATTGATATTGCCTGCGGAAAAAAGATTGCTGGCAAGAATGTTAAACTCATCTTCGGTCGTACGCCGTTCAGTTCGTATTCGCCAATTTTTAACGAGATGTTTGTCGTCGTAAACGCCGATGACCATATTTGTATTGCCAACATCAATAACTAGGAGCATATGACAAAATCCTTTTTTTAACGAATTATTTTTACTTTAAAAATTTCAGGTTTTGCATCAATCAGTGTGGTTTTAACCGGTAATGTTATGGTCGCACGCTTATTATAAACCCCCGGTTTCAATCCTTTAAGGTCAACATATACCTGAACCCCGTTACTCCCGTAAAGTTTTTCGATCATATTAACAGGTCCCTTAACTTTTATCGTTATTACCGGCGGCGTAATACGGTATATATACAGACTTCCATCTCCCTGAACTGGAATATTATCAAATGTTTTGGTTGTCAGCTGTTCCTCTATAAACACGTTTGCAAGAATAATTTTCGAAGAATCAACGAGCTTAAGATTTTCCACAAGATCCAGAGCCACCTCTTTTTTAAAAGAGCCGGATAATCCTTTTATATTGATGGGTTGTGTTGAAACCTTATCCATCTGGCTCAGCGTATCTTCAGATCCCCGCAGAATCACCGACATGGGTTTGGCTTTTGAACCAACAACCATAAATCCTTTGGCGGGCTTTCCGGTTAGAGAAATATTGACAGGAAGCTTTTTTTTAATTTCATTTTCCACTTTAACGGTTATTGAGTCGGGATTTATTTTTAAAATTGAAATCCCGTTGGGGAGTGGAATCTTAGCCTGATGTATTGGTATAAAATTAACCCCGATATTTACCCCGGACAGATCAATCGTATATTGTATCTTCAGATCGGAAAGGGTTCGTATGATTGATTTCGGACCGCGGACATGCACTTCTATACCTGTGAAGGGGCCGTTTGTTACGATCAATCCTTCAGGAATTTTTTCAGAGTCTACCGGAATAAATATATCGGCTTCCTGGATGGAGGCATAGGGCCATAATAAAAATATGCCAATCCCAATAAAGAAAAACAGAATTAAACCTGTCAGATTTCGGAAACTTAAAATAGAGAAGGCGCTAGGGTTGGTCATCGCAAGTTTTAATTAAGATCATTAATTAGTTTCCATCCAGAAATGGCCCTTTCCCGCAATCTCTGCGTCAATCTGCGAAATTACTTGTGCGGCGTACCACTTGTACACCTCCGCGTAATTCCTTGATTTCCCCTCCGGGGCGTAGGCCCTACGGGCCGGAGGCTTGACCTTGCGAAAAATTGCTAATTTCTGCATTGGAAACTTAATTTGTGCCCAATATAGATTTACGGATGGGCACTAATTATAATTTCGAGAAAATAATCAATAGGATATGTCCTATAAAAAATTTTGTGCGTTTTTTATGGCATCTGTTATTTTTACGGTTACACGAGTATTGGCAACATCGTGGACCCGGACGATATGGGCACCATTCAAAATAGCGGCAGCAACTGAAGCCTGGGTTCCGCTCTCTACCATTGCCGAATCGGCATTGATCTCTTCAACAGTATTATCCTTAAGAAGATTTCGAATAAACGCCTTTCTTGAAGTCCCAATCATAATAGGGACTTTCAACGTTTTAAATTCATGTAAGTGATTAATTAATAAAAGATTATGCCCGACGGTTTTTCCAAAACCGATCCCAGGATCAATGATGATTTTCAATCTTGAAATCCCTTTATTTTCAGCCTGATCTATTGCATTTTCAAAAAATGTTTTGATTTCACCGATGAGGTCATCATAAAAGGGTTCAATCTGCATGGACTTTGGGCTTCCAAGCATATGCATCAAAATTACCGGAACCCCGTAATCTACTGCAACCTTTGCCATTTTCGGATCGAAACTCAGAGACGATACGTCATTTATCATTGAAGCACCGGCTTTGATGGCCTGTTCGGCCACACCGGCTTTGGTTGTATCAATGGAAATGGGAATCGGTATGCGTTTTGAAAGCTTTTCAATCACAGGGACAACTCGCAGAATTTCTTCTTCTTCAGATACCGGATTTGAAAATGGTCGTGTAGATTCTCCACCAATATCAAGGATGTCCGCACCCTCTTCAAACAGTCTATAACCCTGAGCGACTGCGTCATCGAATGTAAAAAACTTTCCACCGTCCGAAAATGAATCCGGGGTCACGTTCAATACACCCATAATGCAGGTGCGTTTACCAAAATCCAGACGGTGTTTGCCCCATACAAGGCTGTATGCTTTCATTTGAGATAGATTCTTAGAATTTATTGAAAAGTAGCTGAACAAATAGGTGGTTAACTTGGGTTAAGATGCCTCTTTATCGCTTTCAGATTCTGCTTCGGTTTCTATTTTTTCCGCGTTAACTTCTGCTTGGTTCTCTTTTACCGTTTCTTCGCTTTTTGGCTTATTTGATGGAAACTCAAATCCAGGTCTCATGGAGAGTATGAGTTCATCAAGCTCTTTCCCCATAACGGTTTCTTTTTCAAGCAAACGATCCGATAAAGCATGAAGAATATCTAAATTTTCCTTTAAATTTTTCTCAGCGCGTTTATAAGCATTTTCAATCAG
This sequence comes from uncultured Nitrospinaceae bacterium, assembly GCA_964195835.1. GTDB lineage: Bacteria > Desulfobacterota > Desulfobacteria > Desulfobacterales > UBA11574 > UBA11574. The sequence goes on from CAXMTB010000011.1 coordinate 18,828, forward strand.
CTTATCGACTTCAGCATCAATTTTTCTTGCGGTTTCTTCAGAATAATCCCTGTGCTGAGCGATTTCTCGCCCAAGGAAGATGTGTTCTTCTTCTTTGGCATACGACATCGGACCGAGTTCATCACTCATACCCCAATTACGTATCATTTTTTGAGCAATATCGGTTGCCCGTTTAATATCATTAGAAGCACCGGTACTGATACGGTTAAAAACGATTTCTTCGGCAACCCGTCCGCCAAAAGCAACGGACAATTCACTTTCAAGCTGATCCTTATATTTAAAATCGCTCTCTTCAGGCAAAAACCACGTAATACCTGCAGCGCGTCCTCTTGGAATAATAGTGATCTTATTCACCGCATCGGTGCCCGGCAAAAGGCGGGCCACAAGGGCGTGTCCTGCTTCATGATATGCCGTTGTTTTTCGGTCTTCTTCCCTGACAACTTTTGACTTTCTTTCCAATCCCATGTAAACTTTGTCTTTGGCATCTTCCAGGTCAAACATATCAATCTTTTCCTTATTTCTCTTAGCGCCCAGAAGTGCCGCTTCATTAACAAGGTTTTCCAAATCAGCACCCGAAAATCCGGGGGTTCCCTTTGCCAGTACTGTAGTATTTACATCAGGTGCAATCGGCGTTTTCTTCAAATGAACTTTAAGAATTTTCTCGCGTCCCAAGATGTCCGGCAGTGGGACAACCACTTGACGGTCAAAACGACCGGGACGCAAGAGGGCCGGGTCGAGCACATCAGGACGGTTAGTGGCGGAAATAAGGATCACGCCCTCGTTGGATTCAAACCCGTCCATTTCCACCAGAAGCTGATTTAAGGTCTGTTCTCTTTCGTCATGTCCCCCTCCGAGACCAGCACCTCTGTGCCTTCCAACAGCATCGATTTCATCGATGAATATAATGCATGGGGCATTCTTTTTTCCCTGAACAAACAGATCTCTGACGCGAGATGCCCCGACGCCGACAAACATTTCTACGAAATCTGAACCACTGATATGAAAAAAAGGAACGTCAGCTTCACCTGCAATCGCCCGTGCAAGGAGGGTTTTTCCGGTGCCGGGGGATCCCATCAAAAGCACCCCCTTGGGTATCCTTCCTCCAAGACGAGTGAATTTCTTGGGTTCTCTTAAAAACTCGATAATTTCGCCAAGTTCTTCTTTGGCTTCATCGATTCCGGCAACATCTTCAAACGTCACTTTTTTCGATTGATCAGTTTGCAAGCGGGCCCGGCTCTTACCAAAAGACATGGCTTTTCCGCCGCCGGACTGCATCTGGCGCATAAAAAATATCCATACGCCGATCAGAACGATCATTGGAAACCATGACACAAGAACAGACATATACCATGGCGACTCGCTTTCAGGTTTGGCATTAATGGTAACGCCCTTCCCCCGAAGAATTTTGATTAGATCACTATCCTGGGGTGCATATATCTTGAATCGATTATGATTTGAATCTGTGATATAGAGCTCTTGACCCTGTATGACGACTTCAGAAACACGCTCGCTATCCACCATGGCTAAAAATTCAGTATAACTGATGCTTGTTTCAGCCAGATGCTGTTGATTGAAAAGGTTGTAAAGCATGATCATCATCAGCGTGATGACTATCCATAAAGCCAGATTTTTGTAAAAAGGATTCAAAAGTTTTAACCCCCCTAAGAGACAATTAATGATACATCAATATTAAACTTTAATATTAATCATCATTGTTAATTAGGCAAGCAAAAGTTCAACTTTCAGTACATTTCTGGTTGAAGGCATCACTTTAACAGACTCATCAATTCTATGGCCGACCACCCAGATTATTTTCCCTCGGCTCAACAATATGGGGCATTTTATGCGTTCACTTCGAGGTACTTTTTTGTCAATAAAAAATTTTTTTAACTTTTGCGTTCCTCGCACCCCCAATGGTTTAAAAGTATCTCCCAGCCTAAAATTCCTTATTAACATAGGAAAACTTAAGATATCCTTATCAAAAAAACTGGTGTGTTGTCCAGCATTACGATAATCGAACACCTTTTCCATCCGCATTGCAGTAAATTTAATGGTCGCTCCTATTTCTCTTATAAACACAGATTCAAGTTTTTCTATCTGATATTCAAACGAAAACGTGTCTGAATGGCTGTATTTTTCACTAACATCACGCAACATACGTTTTTCTTTAAACACATAGAGCACATCCCGGTCTCTTTGAATTCTAATACGGTCAGGAAGGTCCACTTTTCCATAGGCCGATCTTTTCTCTAAAAGGCCGATTACAGAATTGATATTTACAAACTGAATACGCCTTAAGTCCCCCTTTATTTTTTCAATTGTCATTCTTATGATCCGCCTTTGCAGTGCAGGATGGTATCGATTAAGCATCGAAACAGAAAGGATGATATAATTTTCCTGAACATCCAGTACGGTTTTTTCATAAAAAGGATAAACAACATCGTCAATCCATTCTTCTTCGGATCTTATAATTGACGAAAGCCGGTTTAGTGTTTCAGAAATTTTTGGATTGTACGCTGTTTTTAACAAGGGGATTAAATCATGACGCACTCTGTTCCTTAAGTACTTTGTGTCCGTGTTAGATGCGTCAGAAACATATATTAATTTGTTTTGACTTAAAAAATCGATGATTTCGGATCGATTTAACTTTATCAACGGGCGGATAATATTATGGTCTCTTACGGGAGGTATGCCTGAAAGACCCTTCGTTCCACTTCCTCGAAAAAGATTCATCAAAATAAGTTCCGCATTGTCATCAGAATGATGCCCAACTGCAATTTTGTTGTACTGCATTCTATTCGCAACATTATTTAAAAAGGTATATCGAACACGCCGGGCAGCTTCTTCTATAGAAAGTTTGTTTTCGATCTGATACTTTCGAACATCCTTTTTATGAGTGTAACAGGGCAATTCATACTTTTTGGCCAAAACTTCAACAAACTGAGCATCTTTATCCGAATCATTCCGACGGAGGCAGTGATTTAAATGGGCAACCCCAAGTTTGAGAGAAAAACGGGGTGCAATCAAGAAGAGTACATGAAGCAGCGCAACTGAATCAGGTCCTCCGGACACGCCAATAACAACCGAATCTTTTGGTTTAAGCATTCCATAAGTTGCAATTGTTTTTTCAACAGTTTGTAATAACTTACTCAAGTTCACCATCCTGATATGGCTGAAAATCCTTTGAAGCAGCGGGCTGAAAGAAATTTTTTAGGAAAAATATTTATAGGGATCGGACAAATCGATCCATTAATTATTGTAATATATTTCAGAGGTTTATATATAGATAACATCCGTTCAAATTATGATATAGAGGTCTGTGGTTGTCAATAAAAAACACGAAAACCGCGTCTTATAGTTTTGTTTCAACCTTTCTTACAGTGAAAAAATCGAGTTTTTTTACCTTGAATTTTTTTTTTATCGATTATATTTATGATAACGGTTGTGCTAGGCGGGGAGCTAGCGGTGCCCTTTTCCCGAAATCCGCTTCATGCGGGGCTGAATCCCCTCTTAAGGGTTTGAACCTGGAAGCCTATAGGCCAATCTGATCGGCCACCGCGCAACAGACGGTTACGAACCTCGTCAGGTCCGGAAGGAAGCAGCGATAAGTAATGCGGTCTGTGTCGTGGATTGATCCCGGTCAATTTTTTGGCTTGTTATATTTCAGTAAGGATTCGACAGGGGGTGCACAACCGACTTTTTCCCATGATTTTTCACACTGTCCTTCTGTTCTCTAAATTCCTGAACCTATAATATAAAATTCCTATTTCCGGCTTGACAATATTTCAGACAGTCTTATTTTTTGGCCATGTTTTGATGTTGGTTCAAAGTTTAAACGGCCGAGTAGTAAATATTCAAAAAAATCAGGAGATAACAACGCTGATGGCAAAAGGAAAGAAAGTCAAAATTCATACGAACGTTGAAGACACCGGAAAAGAAAATAAAGCCAATAATAAAAATGAGTTGAATGAAAAAGACAGCTCTGAGCCTCTTGACCCTTTCAAAGAGATGGAGGAAAAAGTTGAATCCCTTGATAAAGAGGCCAAAGAAGCCCACGATCGTTTGCTCAGGGTATCCGCCGAGTTTGAAAACTACAAAAAGCGTGCCGCACGCGAAATGAATGATTTCAGAAGATTTGCCAATGAAAGTTTTGTAAAGGCCATGCTACCGGTGATTGATAATTTAGACCGCGCCATCGAGTCTTCAAATAATGAAAAACACGCTGACAGCTCAATGGTGGAAGGCGTCAATATGACCCTTAAAGAGATACTCAAAGTATTGGAGCAATTCAGTGTAAAGCGGTTTGACTCTCTAGGAAATCCTTTTGACCCTGGTTTACATCAGGCGGTCATGCAAGAAGAAACAGAAGGGCATGCTGAAAATTCTGTGGTTAAGGAGTTGCAAAAAGGATACATGATACATGACAGACTCCTAAGGCCTGCCATGGTCGTCGTCTCCAAAAAACCTGAAAACCAGAAGAAAAAAGATCAAAAAGAATAAAAAGAAACATATAAAAAAGACTATCGTAAATGTTAGGAGGAAAACAAATGGGTAAAGTCATTGGAATCGATTTGGGCACCACAAATTCTTGTGTAGCTGTCATGGAAGGTAGTGATGCAAAAGTTATTACCAACCCTGAAGGAGGACGAACCACACCCTCCATCGTCGCTGTTTCAGAAAGTGGGGAAAGACTGGTGGGTCAAATTGCAAAACGGCAGGCCATTACTAATCCCGAAAATACGGTCTTTGCGGTAAAAAGACTTATTGGCCGACGGTATTCATCAAAAGAAGTTCAGAATGATATCAAAATACTTCCTTACAAGATTGAACAGGCTAAAAATGGCGATTTGCGTATAAACTTGAGGGGCAAACTGAACAGTCCGGCAGAAATATCATCCTTTATTCTGGCCAACATAAAGCATACCGCCGAAGAATACCTCGGCGAAAAAGTGACAGACGCAGTAATTACAGTGCCTGCCTATTTTAATGACAGTCAGCGACAGGCAACCAAAGATGCCGGAAAGATCGCCGGCCTAAATGTGCTCAGGATCATCAATGAACCCACCGCTGCATCCCTGGCGTATGGCCTTGACAAGAAAAAAGAAGAAAAAATAGCTGTTTTTGATCTGGGCGGGGGCACATTTGACGTATCGATTCTAGAAATCGGTGAAGGCGTATTTGAGGTTAAGGCCACAAATGGCGATACCCATCTTGGCGGTGAAGATTTTGACTTAAGGCTTATCGATTACCTTGCAAGTGAATTCAAAAAAGATCAGGGAATTGATATAAGAAATGATAAAATGGCTTTGCAGCGGCTTAAAGAAGCTGCTGAAAAAGCAAAAATGGAACTTTCCACATCCATGGAAACAGATGTTAATCTTCCATTCATAACCGCCGATGCTTCAGGACCCAAACATCTTAACATAAAAATAACCCGAGCCAAACTTGAAGGGCTTATCGGTGATCTTTTAGACAACCTGGAAAAACCCTGTCGTATTGCACTCAAGGATGCAGGTATGACACCCAAAGACATTGATGAAGTTATTCTTGTGGGCGGCATGACGCGTATGCCGGCGGTTCAGGAACGTGTAAAGAAACTTTTCGAAAGAGAACCTCACAAAGGTGTTAATCCCGACGAGGTTGTGGCTATTGGTGCTGCCATTCAAGGCGGCGTGCTTAAAGGAGACGTTAAAGATGTTCTCCTCCTTGACGTAACCCCTCTATCTCTGGGCATTGAAACCCTGGGCAGTGTTATGACGCGTCTCATTGAAAAAAATACAACCATTCCGACAAAAAAGAGTCAGACTTTTTCAACCGCAGCAGACAACCAGCCGGCCGTTTCCATCCACGTCTTACAGGGCGAGCGGGAAATGGCCGCCGGCAACAAGACGTTAGGTCGCTTTGAACTTGTGGGAATACCGCCTGCACCCAGAGGTATACCGCAAATTGAAGTGACGTTTGACATCGACGCCAATGGTATCGTCAATGTTTCAGCCAAGGATACGGCCACCGGTAAAGAACAGTCCATTCAGATCACCGCTTCAAGCGGATTGTCTAAAGATGAAATAGACGAACTAATAAAAGATGCTGAACTTCATGCCGAAGACGATAAGAAAAAAAGGGAACTGGTGGACGCTCGCAATCAAGCAGATTCCTTGATCTATTCCACCGAAAAATCAATCAAAGATCTTGGCGACAAGATCGATGAGGCCACTAAAAGCAAGGTCGAATCCACCATTGAACCCCTTAAAAAGGCCATGGAAGGAGATGACACTGAAGAAATCAAACGATTGACCGAGGAAATGACACAGGCGGCTCATAAACTGGCCGAGGCCATGTATCAGCAGGCTTCCCAGGCAGACGCCCAGCAGCAGGACGGAGCCGGCGGGGCAGCGGGTCAGGAACAGGACGGTCCATCCGCTCCCGATGAGGATGTGGTGGATGCCGATTTCGAAGAGGTCAAAGACGACGATAAAAAATAACTGAACACCCTATATTAGTAAAAAAATCCTGTGCGCACGTTTGTGCCACAGGATTTTTTTTGGCAATAGATAAGAGCATGGGAAGGGTCATGAATTTTTACGCTTTTGAATAATCCTGAAAGTTTCTTCATAAATGTATTTCCTGGGACCGAGGGCAACAATGCTTATTTCTTTTTTTATAGAAACTTTATAAATTATTCTGAAACGTTTGATGCGAAAACTCCGCAAGTCGGAAAGTTCTTCTTTTAAGGCTTTGCAGCAATAAGGATCTTTGATAATCTCTTTAAAAGCTGCTTTGATTCTTCTTTTAAGAAGAGGATGCATCCCGCGGATAAGCGAGACTATTTCATCCGTAACTCTGAGTTTGTATGCCATTTGCAGAATATTTCTTGACTATTCAAACAGCTCATCAAGCGTGTAAAGCGATGTTTTCTCTTTCTTTATTGCCTCAAGTCCCGATTTAATCTCTTCCATTAGATCGTTATCAGAACGGACGGCCAAAGTCTCTCTCAAACTTTCGAACTCATCCGGACTTACCAGCACTGCGGCCGGCCGGCCATTTTTTGTAATGAGCACTTCCTCATCCGTAACCCCAAGGGAATCGATCAATGCGCTAAGCTTCATTTTTGCTTCAGAAAGGGAAAGTGTTTTCATATTTAGACCTCTATTTTGGTTGACCTGAATATAGGTCAATTTAACACATTTAAATTGTTTGTCAAGATCAGTTTTAATCCAGGTTAGGGGGAACCCTAATATAAAATCTCGGAAATTCGACAATTAATTGAAATTAAAGACCCTGTGGGGACCTGGGTGAAAATTTGACACATTTATTGATGGTTGAGTTTATCCCCTTCTGCGATCAGCAAATTAGCAAGTCGGGGTCGTAAGGACAGTCGTAGGGAAAAGAAAATTATATTTTTGATTTAACGAGTTGAGGGAATCAGGGAAAGCAACCGGAATATAGCAGAAGGCAAGATCGATTATATGGTTATGGTGCACTTTGAACTTGAATTCACCTCAAGGAACTAAAAGAAACGCATAAAATCATAGCTGTTCTTATTATTTCCTATGCCAATCTTTCACCAACGTCTCTCATCATTTGTGTCAATCTAGAAATTGCGCTTGCGTAAACTTTATTTGATTTTTTGATGAATGTGTATATAATGAGATTAAATTATACATCAGGAAAATAAGCATAAAATTCAGGATAAAATAAAAAGAAGAAACTGTTATAAACGTAATTGATGCCATGCTTATAAAAAAGAAAATGCTCAACCTGTTAACTGAAAAACACGAATCTGCTAAAATGGGAGGCGGATCATGCCTGAAGCAAACTACAATCAAGTCATATCCAAGATAAAAACATTAAATTTATCAGACCAACTTCGTCTTTTAGAAGAAATGGCAACGTTAATTAGAAAAAAGACAAGCAAGACCAAGCCCCGCAGCATTTTGGAGCTAAAAGGAAAAGGCAAGGATATTTGGAAGGGACTTAATGTAAAGGCGTATATTGATGAGGAAAGATCGTCGTGGAATGGATAAACGATCTTCGGGGGAAAACGGTTGGCCTTGATACTGCGCCACTGATTTATTTTATTGAAGAAAATCCAACTTATCTTGAAACCGCTACGCTTTTCTTTGAAGCAATGGACAGGGGGGCGATTTTACGGTTGTCACGTCAACGGTGACTTTATTGGAAGTGCTGGTGTATCCATTACGCAGCAATAACCGAGAACTGGCAACTGAGTACCGGGACATTTTGCTTAATTCAAAACTGATGACTTTGGAAGTTTCAAGTGCCATTGCGGAACAGGCTGCCCAACTCAGGGCCGCCCATAATATCCGCACACCGGATGCCATCCAGATCAGTGCGGCATTAGACGCGGGTGCAACTTATTTTTTTACCAATGATATAAGATTGCCTGAAATTCCATCCATACAGATCTTTTCCCTTGATGCACTTGTATAAAAAACAGAGATGACAAAGATGCTCCTGCTGATAACGCGAATTTATGTAAACAGAAGCATTTAGCCTGCCAGTCGAAGATCCCGCCCCTTTGGGTGCAGATCATCATACACATAAACGGCGGATGTTGTGCCGTCATCATAGCCGGTGATATTGCCGACTTTGTCATAGGTCAAGGTGACGGTTTTAACAGGTGTGGTATGATCCGTTGCATTGAAGTACTGGATCGTGGCGAGCCGTCCGGCGGCGTCATAGACATACTCGGTCTTCTGGCTCTTGGCGTCGATTTTAGACACCAGATTCCCGGCTTCGTCATACGCATACGACGTTTCTTCGCCTATGGGCCGGGTTTCTTTGACCAGGCGACACTCTCTCAATCTGCAAACAAAAAGGCGGCTAAGAAACAAATCTCAACCGCCTCACTCGCTTTTATATCAAGGAACTACAAGAAACTCATAAAATCATGGCTGTCCCTATTATTTCCTTGAGATCAGACCCTGGTGTATCTCTCTTTGCCCCATTTTATTGGTTCCAGGCAAAATGATTATTTTCATCCCCGATCATGCTCGATCTAATTTTGGCGAACCACACCCCCTAATCCCCGGTTTTTTTGGGCTGTTCCTCCTCCTTGCTCGCTCCACGTTTCCTGCGAAAACCTGTAAGTAAGAAGAAAACTCCAAAGACACACAGGACAATTCCAAACGGAACATGGTATCCATGAAAACCAACGAAATAACCCAATTGACTAAACCCGCCCCTAAAAATCACCAGGATACCGAGTATTATAAAAGCACAGCCCACCATACACGCAGTACGCAATCTGTCATCTGTCATATCAAATTCACCTATTGAGACTCACAACCTTAACAGAATTCGCTTCAGTTTTTTCAACTATATGCGGAGTCAATTCTGTCCGGTTAGAAAAAAGCAAGCTGTAACTGCCTGTTTAATATGGTTTTGTTTGAGTCCTTTGGCGGAGGTTCAAATAACTCCTCTAAAGAACACGTTCTAAAAAGGTTGAGTTGTACTACTCTTATAAGGTTTTGCAGACTGGCAGAGACTTTCGACATAAATTTGAACATACACAGGAGTAGATAAGCGATCAAGGCCACGTAAATCTGCGTCATTACGGCATTTCGAGAGTTTCCAATGAATGCTTTGATACGTAAGTTTTGCTTGATCCAACGGAAAAAGATCTCTATTTGCCAGCGCTCTTTGTAAATATCAGCAATTGTCTTGGCTGATAGTTTGAAGTTGTTGGTAAGAAACACATAGTGTATTTTGGTCTCCGGGTCCCGGTAACCGATCCTTCTCAAGGGTTGTGGGCATAAAAGCCCTTTGGTACCGGTAAGGACAATGGTTTGATCAGAGGACAGGCCTTGGCTTTTATTTACCCGACGCCGTTCGGTGACCTTGTATACAGCATTTGTTTTCTGTCGAGTCACGAAAAATATGCCGTTTTGTTGCAGGTTGTTAAACCACTGATAGTTTGTATACGCACGATCCTCAACAACGATAGACCCTTTAGGGAGATTGAGCGATTTGAGCACCTTGGTTTCATGGGTTTTTCCATCGGTAATGGATACGAATGCCGGAAGGTAGCCTGAATGATCTAGTAAAGTATGGATTCTTACAGCTGATTTAGTTCTGCGAAATGAAGCCCAGGGAAAAGCACCAAGGGAAAGGTCTATGGTTGACGCATCCAGACTGTACAGCTTGTTTTTGAATTTGAACTTATGTTTGGGGGATATGAGGCGGCAACGCTGGTATACTCTTTCAAAAAGTGCCTCGTAAAATGATGCTGGCCTGCTGTTATTAGCATCGGCAAAGGTGGAGCGGGATACAGGCCGCGCACCTATATGGTACAGATTCTTAAGCCTTGAATTCATCGACTGAATACCGTCTCGAAGGCTTTTTCGGCCAGTCAGTTGCATAAACATCAAATGTGCGAATTGATTCCAACGGCTGAATTTTCGAGATTTACGACCGGTGCCGTGCTGGTTTTCAAGAGCCGAAAATTGATGTCTTGGAATAAAATTTAGCATAGAATGAAAAATTGTGTTACGATGAGCCATGGCTTGAATCTCCTTTTGATAATAATGCGTTAGCGACAAAAGCATTATAGCAAATTGTGAGGTTCAAGCCTACTCTTTTTACTACCCTAACCGGACACTATTGAGCGACAATATAATGTTTGCGACCTTCTAATATCAACAATCCAACTCCAAACTGAAATCTTTGATACCTTTTTATCTTTGGCGGCCAGAAGCAAATGAACTTAATTTATGTTGCAACAGACATGCCAAAAATTAACCTGTTGATATCACTTATGTTTCATTTTTTGAGCATATTGGAGTGCACAGTTTTCTGTGCAAAAAAAAGCGATCATGTTGTTTTATTGAAGGGCTATCCAGGTTTTCGGGAAGGTTTCAATGTATTCGGAGACAGGTGAATAAGTGTTTTGTTTTTATGCTGTTACTCTACCCATTGATATTTAAGATTTATGAGCGTCTCGGAAGCTCTACAGGCATTCTATGGAGTCTATCATCATAAATCAATTTGATATGATGTTAACAATTTGAAATTAATGCCAAGACGGTGATGGAAGCATCGATTCTACCGGCAATTACGTAATTTGAATTAAAACCTTTACCAGATCGTTCTTTCTTGGTATTATTTTTTCACTTTTTTGCCCCTTTACGTGCAAAATGTATGAACTAAAATAAGCAAAGATACATATAAAAAGGTGGATGTTATGCGAAAAATCAAAATATTATTTGTCACACTAACAATGATGGTGATCGCTGCGACATTTTTTGAAAGCATTTCCATGGCTGCACAGGTTACGAGAATTCATTCAAGTAGAAAATACATCTTCATTAATGGCAGCATCGCTGACGGATTTGTCATGGGCGCCAGGGTATGTTTTTATTCTTCTTCAGGTGAAGAAATCACTTGCGGCCCAATTGAGCAGGCTTCGGAATCATTTGCCAAAGTTAGGGTAGACAACAGAATAGCAAAACAAATCCGGTATGGAATGGAAGCATGGCTTTCTGATGAAAAAGATAGTAAAGAAGAAGAAAAAACAACTGAGCCTAAGGAGTGCACCGATGATTCCGAATGCGGTGATTCCGGGTTTTGCATTAATGGTAGATGTCGGCAAAGATAAGTATCGTCCGGGCTAACCTTCCTGCAACTCCTTTAAATTCGCAAAATAATCCAGCGATTCCGGGTTTTTCAGCGAGTCCTTATTGAGTACCGGCCGGTTGTGAATAACCTTATTCACCGCCAGTTCCACCTTTTTCATGTTGTGGGTATAGGGAATATCCGGAACCGAAACAATGACAGCGGGTACATGTCTTGGAGAAGCGTTGGCTCGAATGGTGGTTTTTATTTTTTTGATAATCCCATCGGTCAACTCGTACCCTTGGGCCATTTTGACGAACAGAATCACCCGAACATCATTTTCCCGATTCTGCCCCACCACAACACAGTCTTCGATCTCCTCTAAAAGGTCCACCTGGCGATAGATCTCGGCGGTGCCGATGCGCACGCCACCGGGATTCAAGGTGGCATCCGACCTTCCATAAATAACGACACCGCCTCTCTGTGTGATCAGAATATAATCCCCATGCCGCCAGATATTTGGATAGACATCAAAATATGCGTCATGATATTTTTGGTTGTCCGGATCATTCCAGAAATATATGGGCATGGACGGAAAAGGCGCCGTACATACCAGTTCGCCCTGCTGATGGATGACCGATTTTCCGTTCTCATCGAAAGCCTCGACCTTCATGGCCAGCCCTCGACACTGAAGTTCTCCGGCATATACCGGTCCCATGGGGTTCCCCAAAGCGAAACAGCCGTTGAGATCCGTACCTCCGGAAATAGAGGCCAACTGAAGGTCTGCTTTGACTTCTCTGTAAATATACTCAAACCCTTCGTTGGAGAGCGGAGATCCCGTGGAAAGCACCGCCTTAAGCGGCGTGAGGTCGTATGTCTTACCGGGTGTTATGCCCGCATTTTGCAGTGCGGCAATGTAACCGGCGCTGGTTCCGAATATCGATATTTTCTCGTCCTGCGCGATCTTCCAAAGGGCTCCGGGATCAGGATGAAAGGGATTGCCGTCAAAAAGAACCAGTGTGGCGCCCACCGCCAGAGAACTGACCAGCCAGTTCCACATCATCCAACTGCACGTAGTGAAGTAAAATATGGTATCTTCTCTTTTTAAATCCGTGTGAAGCACAAGTTCTTTTAAATGGTGAATGAGAATCCCTCCGGCACTCTGAACCATGCATTTTGGCAGTCCGGTGGTGCCGGATGAATACATGATATAAAGGGGATGGTCAAAAGGGAGTTGTGCGAACTCGATGTTTAGATTAGATTCTGGAGACCGAAAATCCTTGTAATGAACGCCATTCGACAATCCTTTGATATCCGGATTTTTTTGAGTGTACGGCACCACCACCACTTTTTCAATGGAAGGAATCTCTTTGATGATGTTCGAAATTTTTTCCAGGCTGTCAAAGTGTTTTCCTTTGAAAAAATATCCGTCCGCCGTAAACAAAACCTTGGGTTCAATCTGGCCGAATCGATCCAGCACCCCTTTTGTTCCAAAATCCGGAGAACACGAAGACCAGGTCGCACCGATACTGGCAGCAGCCAGCATGGCAATGATGGTTTCCGGCATGTTGGGCATAAAGCCGGCCACCCGATCGCCGGACTGGATACCGGCTGATTTTAAGGATCGGGCCACGCGCGCTGTCTCATCGTACAGCTCGGCATACGTCATTTTTCTCGTCACCCGATCTTCTCCTCGAAAGACGAGCGCTGTCTGATCGTCCCTGAATCGCAGAAGATTTTCGGTAAAATTGAGCCGCGATCCGGAAAACCATTTGGCACCCGGCATTTTTTTTGCATCGTCAATGACCTGATCATAAGGCTTTGATGCTTTTATTTCCACAAACTCCCATGTTGCAGCCCAGAAATCAGGAATATTATCTATGGACCATTGGTAAAGCGGCGCATATTCAGTAAAGTTTTTATTGAACTTTGTATTAACAAAATTCATGAATCGATACATGTTGGTGCCTTGGATTCTTTCCTCAGATGGTTTCCATAAAAGTTTGGTCATGGTCAATTTCTCCTTTAAACGTTCGACAAATAATTTGCCCAAGTTTCGCACCCTTTATTCCAAGCAACGCTGATACAGTGTAGCAAACCGGAAAACTTTTTTAACGTAAAATCGTATTAGCCATATTAAGATGCAAAACCTGAGTAAATTATATACAGCGCTTTGAATATCTTTTATTAACTTTAACCTTAAGAAATAGTCAAGAATATGCCTTGAAAATTTTATCGAAAACATCATAAAATTGTACAGGGAAATTAAATTTAAAGGAGATAAGAAATGCGTATTGTTGACATGCGATCGGACACCATTACCCAGCCGACGTCCACCATGCGTCAGGCCATGTCCGAGGCAAAAGTTGGAGACGATGTGTTTGGTGAAGATCCCACGGTAAATCGCCTCGAAGAAATGGTTTCCAAACGGCTGGGAAAAGAAGCGGCGTTGTTTGTAGCCAGTGGAACCATGGCAAACCTGGTGAGCCAGCTTACACACTGCGGCAGGGGCAACGAAATGATACTCGGTGATCAGTCCCATATGTTCGTTTACGAACAGGGAGGTTCCGCAGCACTGGGCGGTATACACCCTCTTTGCCTGGAAAATAAGCCTGACGGCACAATGGCATTGGCTGATATAGAAGCTGCCATTCGTCCGGATAACGTCCACTTCCCCAGAACAAAACTCATTGTCCTGGAGAATACCCATAACCGGTGCAGCGGCAACCCGCTGGATGTTGGCTATATGCATTCTGTAGCAGAATTGGCCCGTCGTTCTGAACTGAAATTGCATGTAGACGGCGCCCGACTTTTTAATGCGGCAATCGCCCTTGGTGTGGATGCCGGAGATTTGGTCGCTGAAGCCGATTCCGTCAGCATTTGTTTAAGCAAAGGATTGGCGGCACCGGTGGGTTCTGTTGTTGCCGGAAACACGGACTTTATATCTGAAGCCCGGCGAAACCGCAAAGTGGTCGGCGGCGGTATGCGTCAGGCAGGCATTCTGGCCGCAGCCGGTATCGTTGCTTTGACCGAAATGGTGGATCGTCTGGCAGATGATCATGAAAACGCCAGAAAATTGGCTGAGAGCCTTGCAAACATGGAGGGCTTATCCATTGATCTGGATGTTGTGATGACCAATATTGTATTCGTCGATGTGACCCAAAAGGGTATGACAGCACAGATGTTAGCGGAAAGACTCGATAGCCAGGGCATTCGACTGCTCCCCACGGGACCGAACCGTTTGAGGGCCGTCACCAATTATCATGTGACTTCTTCGGATATCGATTATGCTTTAGATATATTTCTCGAGATTTTGAAAGAGTCTTGAAACATGTTGTATTATGTAGGATTTATTTGTCCCGACTCAAACTTGATGAACTCGTACGGCGGATTAACACATCCCTTGACAGTTCAAAGGTCTCTTTTCGGAGTATGATATCACAACCAATTAAACCCGACCTTAGACTTCCAGAAATATAGCCAGACTGTCGAAAAAGTCTGATTTCTACATTTTTTTGAAATTTATATATAAAAATATCTAACACTTAGGAGTCTAAAAATTGCTTTTTGGGGTTTTTCGACAGTCTCAGCAGTAAAACACAAGTTTTGAGTTGATGATTTCGATCCGAAACGTATCCATATTAGAGTGGTCTGAATCGAAGGTTTAAGGCAGAAGTCATCACATCGGAACGATATAAAAAAAGGCAGGGCCATTTGGACGGATAAAAAGCACCTATTAAGTGAATGATTTTCCCTTCATCAGATAGTCATTTATTTTCAATAGCATAGACACTTGATTCGCCAGCCCACTTTTTCCTGCCGCATGAAAATCCCTTCACATATCCGCTTTTTATTCAGATTTTATTCAGATGATCAGATTGCATTTATAGTAAAAACAATTAGATAATTTTGTTTCCTGGGTCTGGCACATCAATTGCTTATAAATAATTGGCCTGATTAAAACCCTGCATCTACGGGAACAACAAAGAAAGTAGGGAATTAGCCATCCATGTCGACACGAAAGTATACATAAAGGGAGCTATACTATAAAGCGTGGGGAAAAAACGGATCAGAGTTTCACTTTTTGAAATCTATAAAGAATAACCGAGTGTCAACGAACAAGGGAAACGCAAAAAAGCACATTCAATTTTTTAATAGAAAGGAGGTATTCAAGGTTATTTCATTTTGCATCGTCATTTTATGAATCCAGGATTGTAAACAGAAAAACCCAGAAAAGGAGATGAACATGAAAAGAGTTGCAATTATATCTTTAATTTTGATTTTTGGTCTTTGTTTGACAACAGGTGCTTTTGCAGCAGATAAAGCTGCTATTAAAAAACAAGTAGATGACATTGTTGTCGCCATTGATGGCGGGAAAATGGCTAAGGACTTTGCAAGTGCAGCCCAAAATAAACCCTCCTATGTATTTATAATGGAAGAGGGCGGAATGCTCTTGGTTCATCCGTCATTGGTTGGACAAAGCCTTAAAGAAAAAGCAGGACCCGTTTATACTGAATGTGCCAAAGCGACTGCTGAAGGTGTATGGGTTAGTTATGTATGGAAAGAAAAGCCAAAAAATACCTATGTCAGGAAAACCACGAGCGGTTTAATTGTCGGAAGTGGATACTAAGAGCAATAAAATTGATATTTATCTAAATAAATTGTACCAAAGTTTGTAAGGGAAGTATAGTGTCGCCCATTGAACTTATCGTTTTATGGGCGACATTTCTTTGTAGTGAAACACTATTTTTTTGACGATAACACAACAATTTTAAAGCTTTAAAAACGTGTAACAGCAGTTATCTGCATCCAACACAAATAAAAAGCAGGGCCATTTCTGACCCTGCCCAAACCATAATGAACATACATATGAATTTGATCTCTGCTATTGAATTTTACGAACTTCTTAAACTCATAATATGACATTCTCTGTCAAAATGAATCGCCATACCGTGTGAGGTGGAACGCACCATGCTTCCTGTCCAGCCCTTCAAAATCTTCACGTTTTCAAGTTCTTTATTGTTGTTACTTGGGATGGTGAAGTCGAGAATAAACTGTGTTCCTTTTGGAAAAAACTTCTTGGTATAAAGGAATGCACCGGTGGCAGATATGTCTTTGGTTTCAAGATATAAAACATTTTTTCTGCCTGATGTTATGGCTTCCAGTCTTGCAGAAAGGTGAGATGCAAATCTATTATGTTGACGTCGCTCTTTCATTGACAACTCTTTTCTATGAATCTTTAGGGAGCTTCTCCAAAAAATAATCATAAATTTGGATCTGCACCTATTACAACTATAATATTTCGTGCCGGGTATAAGATGCATCCACCACTTCCGATAGATTCGTTCATGCTTGACATCTCGGCATTTAGGACATTTATTTTGAAAGGCTATTCTTGCCATTGTTATTATTCTCTTTGGTCAAGATATAACAATTAGACCAATAAAAAGTAAAACAAAATTAAATAGCTATGTACAATTCAGAGGTAAAGTCAAGTGAGAAAGTAATGCTTTATAATAGGAGTGAATTGCAACCAGCTTAGATGTCAGATAGAGAAGCTTTATTAATACAATATGATACTAATTTTATTAATGTCAAATAAATGTGATGCAAGGATATTTAAGAGAACGGAACTTTCATCTATCAGAAGTTCATTTTTCATTTTATGTAAATCTCAAGGAATAGGCTTACTGAATCACAGCATCCCTTATATAAGTTTGGACACTAACACGGGTTTACAAGAGGATAAGAGAACAAGAAATTTGGACCACTGATTTTCCGTCCTCCGATCTCTCGGTGTAATGGCTTTTTCTCATTATTGATTTAAACTTTTTAGCATTTTTAGGGAAGCAGATAAAGAGGCAAAGGCCAAGAAAAATAATAAAAACAAGTTGATGTGGAATTTTATTTCATAGTGTCATCTAATTTTATGCCACTCTCCTTGTAAAGTTTATTTCATATTTTGATGCGACTTATGCTTTATTATACTAAATTAAATAAAGAGTAGAAAAATTATATGCCATGTTAGGGTAAGGCGGGAAAGTCTGAAAAAGGCGAGTGAAATGGATAAATAATTTACTTTATAATTTAGGTACCGAAAAGTGCAGACTTCGTGCCAACAATTATATCATCAAAAGTGAGAGTTTTCGTCTGAAGTCAAACTTGTGATTTCTTGCCAATACATGCACCATTCACAACAACAATTGATATACAGATATCATATTTTTCTGGTGTTGGGTTAAGGAAATCTTATTTTTGATAATTGTCGAAGCGTCTCTCCTCAAGGGTAAATTATTTTTTCAGATACAATTCTAAATCATTTTCATATAATTTTGTTTCAATGTAATGTGCGCCGACGATGCGATCCCTGACCCATATTACCTTGACGAGTTTACGAATTTTTGATCTCCGTGGGTTGTCAAGCTTGAATGTCACTTCCAATGTATCATCTTTCAAAATTTGGTGTGGCCTCAGACTTTCAAGCTGGATTCCAGTAAATGATAGTTCTCTAATGATTATCTCTTCTTTTTCTCCTTTTCCCAAAATACTGTATTCACCGGATAGTCTAACATCCTTGCGGAGTCTCTTTCTAAATTCTATTGTGAACTGATAAGGTTCACCACATATACATCTACCCTTCAGCTTTTTTTGAGTATCCTTTAAATTCGTTGTGTTTATATTTTGCTCAAATCCGCATTTGGGGCAGAGTATCGACACTCGATTGGTATCGTCCGTATAAATAGTATACATGAACTTATCCTCCTTTTTGCCTGTTTCAACACTATGCGCCGATATTCGTTAGATGAAATTTTATTAAAAAACAAGCTTTATAGGAAAATGATATATAATATGCAGTAATCTATTTGAATAATTGTCGGTGCAGATTTCGTGTCTGAAGCTTCAATTTACGAAAATTGATTTAAGGGGTCAGGGCTGCTCTTGACTCTTTTCCTTTCTCCTTTACCAGTTGACGTACTCCGGAAACACCTCTTTGGTAAGGGCAAAGAAGAGATTCGAAGCTTTGCTCTTGTCATCCTCATCAAGCCGATTAACACTTATCAATATAACCGCATCCTTTTCCGGTAGATACCACATTTCACTACTGAATCCAAAAATGGTGCCGTTGTGGCCATAGAACCTGCCGATTCTTGTAATACCCTCGCCGTACGCCACAAATTCTGGCGTCCCTTCAAGGTGTTTGGTTTCAAGACGCGATTTTTGTGTTTCAGACTTCAACAAACTTCCGACACAGAGGGCTTTGGCGTAGATCTTTAAGTCAGACATCGTGGAGATCATCGCTCCTGCGCCCCCTGCAAGCGCGGGATTGAGAATGGTTTTGTCTTCAAAGCGTCCCTTCTGAGGGTTCCAGCTATATCCGTGCAGATTGCCGGGCAGTTCGCTGCTAACCGGATAGAGCGTACTTGTCATTCCCAGTGGTTTGAGAATTATTTCGAAAATCTGATCCCCAAGGTTTTTGCCTGAGACCTTTCGAACAATTTCCTCCAAAAGACTGTAGTTCACATTGGTATAGATAGATTTTTGACCGGGGGGCCCAAAATGATCGGCCTTGCCGGCTGCAAGCGTAATCATGTCTTTGGCAGAGAGGTCAATCAGCGGATTGTTGTAATAGTCCGTCAATAGCTGTTCATCTGCCGAATCGAAAATGCCGCTACGCATACTCAAAAGATCATAAATGGTTATCTTTTCGGCATTAGGAAAATCAGGATACCATTTTGACAATGTGTCGGATTTGCTAAGTTTCCCTTGATCAATCAACTGCAGAAGAGCCGTTGCCGTGAATGTCTTGGTAATGCTTCCAATCCGGAACTGGTCGTTGATATTCCGTGCCCTTTCCGTTTCAAGATTTGCTTTACCTTTGACAGAAATATATTCACCTTTGCCGGGAACCGATATCACCACAGCGATGCCAGGCAGTTTCATTTCCTGCATTTGTTTAGCAATTTCGATATCTAACTTATGAACGACCTTTTTCGAAAAACACAAGCGCTCAGCGTTGGCTCCCTGAGAAGCCGGAAAAGCTGCCAGAGCAAGGAAAACAAGCGCAATAACCAGAACTTTTTTGTTCACTCTTTATCCTCTCTTGCACCTTTGTGCATAACTTAGGGGGTCTTAAGGAGTCAAGTGCAGCCGTGATCCCGCATCGCAAAGGAGCGGTGTCGTCTGGCCCACTTTCTGATTATATCAACATTTTGAATTTACCCATAAAATATCTATTATTCATAATTCAAGCGTTGACACAATTCTGCAAAGATCGCCTGCGGTTAGCTGTTGAGAGTCTTCCAGTACTTGATCCCCGCAGCCCCTTTCTGACATTCGGAACATCGCCTTTCGTGCATGTCGGATCCATTTGTTCCATACACATAGCCACAGAGGGTACACTCGGTCTTGTAAGCATACTGACCATGATCGGTCCCCGGCACGCCGCAATGACCGCAGCACTGCTGGCCGTTAGGATTCAGGTAGCCGATTTCTACCGATACGCCGCTGCCTTCCTGCCATTGAATTGGCATATCGATATCGTTCATATTGATCTCTCATGAAGT
>CAXMTB010000012.1:0-348 GCA_964195835.1 uncultured Nitrospinaceae bacterium
CTCGGCTTGATATATCTATCGTATCTGCTTCGATCTGACCCATTTCCTTTCTTTGGCGCATTTTTTCTGTACGCATCCCACAGCCGGGATACCGTCCATTTGTTGTTTTCGGCGGCCTTGAGCGCCGCCTCACGCTCTTTTATTTCCTTTCGTGACAACCTCTTACCCTCGATCAATTTCCCCCTGATCGTGGCGGCTCTGGCCGGTGTCATGTCATCCACATACTGGCGACCGCATTTTTCCTCATAAAGTTTCCCGTCTTTTTTATAGACAGCATAATAAACTTTCTCGGTTCCCTTGCCGCCGATCCGTTTGGCTTCGCGATAAAATACGCCCGGATAGTCTGTT
>CAXMTB010000012.1:358-38572 GCA_964195835.1 uncultured Nitrospinaceae bacterium
GACATTTTCCAACCCCTTTCCAACCTCGTTAAGTTTCAACCCAAGGATTATTATTTTCAACCCAAGGATTGTTTTTCCAACCGTATTTCCAACCTTTTTTATATATATAGGGGTAAAATAAAGTATGTCAAGAAAAAATGAGACTTTATTTATTGTTTATTTTCAAGAGGTTTAAGTGATGATGGGTAAATTGGGGTAAATAGTATGCTTTGGGTTCAAAAGACAAGGTGAGAATAGTGTATGTTATAAAACCAAGGCCTAACTAGTGCCCCGAGGCCCGGTCGGGTTATTCGCGCTGGAAGAGGAATTCCATAAAACCAGGACGGCAAATGAAGGATTTGGCCGGAATAAACGGCACCATCATGGACAATACGTCTCTGTTCTGGCGACCCCGTAACGGCAGGTCTAGATGAGGCTGGGGCCGTAAGTAAATTCGATAGTTTTGTCCCACAACAAAGGACTTCGTTTCAGATGACGCTATCTGATCACCCATAACCATAACCACCGCCATTCCCCCTGGTTTTAACATGGAGTGGCACAAGGTTACCAGCCGGTTAACATCCTGTTCATCCAGGCGGTCCGCTAATTCCCACACCAAAATTCCATCGAAACTTTCAGGATGATAGTCGAGTTCCTTCCAGATTTGATAGACGGGATCGCCCTTGCGAATATACCGGTCCAGCCGGATGAACATGTCACAAACGTAGTGTTTCCAAACCCTGTTGGCAAAAAACCTGATATTTTCCTGACACACCGGACCAACGTCCAACAATCTGCTCTGTGATTGTTGATCAAGATGTTCCATAAAAAGCTTCAGGGCGTTGCTGCTGTAACCCTCCAGCCCAAAGTGTTGGTTCAGATCCTTTTGGTTCAGATCTGTAGCGAAAGCAGCCAATGATCAATTCCCCTTGCTGTCTTTTCCGGCCAGAACAAATGGTTCTTTTGTCGGTTCAGAGGACACTTTTGCTTCGGGCTTTCCTAACGGAACGGTTTTTTGCGTCGGTTCACGTTCCAGCTCGATCACCGCCTTAAGATAGGCTCCGTCCTCTACGGAGATACTCTTTGCTTTGATTTCTCCATTAAAATCAGCTGATTTTGTTATCTCCACTCTGCCGGTCGCGCTAATGTTCCCCTCCAACTTGCCGCTGATTGTGACATTTGCAGCATGAACTTCGGCTTCGACCTGACCCTTTGAACCTACCGTTAAATGATGGGCTTTCATTTCAATGCTTCCCTTGACCGATCCCTCAATAAGCAGATCCTCCTTACCGCGGATTGTGCCCTCTATATAAATTTGATCTCCGATAATTGTCCTATCAACCATTGTGCCCGGGCTGGTGGAGACTGTAGACTCGGCATTTGCTTTTCTTGATTTCTTGAGCATGAGATCCCCCCTTTTTGGGAAAAAAAATCTTTTCATAATCATGTCCCGATGAAATATTTTGCCTTCCCGCCGGTCGAAGATGCCGCTTTCGGTGAGGCGGACAAGAATAAATTTATTTCGGCCTGCTGCTTCAAAGGCGTTTTTGCCATATTGGGATGAAAAACTTGAATGATGATATGCTAATTCCCGTTTCATGTCAATCCCAAACTGAGCGTTTTTAATAGAAACAAATCAATAAAAAAGTAATGATTATAAATAAATATGCATACTCAAAGTTCTCACTCAAAAAAGTGGGGAAGAAATTTGAGTCACGTATTCTGCCGCTATAAACCTTGCCCTCTGGTTCGAGTTTCTTTACTGATCTCGTTCTTTAATCCGTTCCCTTTGCAATATGACACGAGATAGCCATTCACTGTCGTCATTAAGATAGATTTCCGCCAGGCGATTGAATTCCGTGGCCAGCCCAATATTCCATTTCATGAGCCAAGCTTCGGCCAAATAATAGTAATTCCGGCCATTATTTGGATTGAGGTTCAGGGCCCGTTCCAGTATTCCGATGGCATCATCAGGCTGATTATTTTCTAAAAATATCCGTCCCTGTTCGGTTAACTGCAAAGCGGCGAGGGCACGGGGGCTGAAGCCGGGTTTTTCGGCATTTTTCTCGAATTCATCAGACTCTCGGGGCGTTTCCCGGTAGACCTCCGGCGAGGGCCTCATAACAGCAGGAGCACACCCTGAAAGGACCATTCCGAATCCGAATATGCAAGTGACGATAACCATTTTAATGCTTATTAAAAAAATCTTTAATCCCATCGATGATCCTTCCAAATGATTCTCCGTCTCCGTGAATTCGACAATGGTCTGTGGGTACATGATTCGCTAGGAAATATTCTTCTAATGGATGAGGGCATCTGTCTTCTACAGCCAGTTGTCCGCTTTCTGAACAAACAACCCGTTTGGCCACTCCCGACGGCATCCTAAACCAACCCTCCGACACATATTGGGGCAAGGCATTCATGAGACCGGCCCAAATCGGCAAGGCGGCTTTCGAGCCTGAAGCGTAAATAGAAGCGCCATCATCGAATCCCACCCATATCAAAGCCAGAATGTCCGGCGTATATCCCACAAACCAGGCATCTCTATAATCGCTGGTGGTGCCGGTCTTGCCGGCAACCGGAAAAGCTATTCCCATTTCCTTTAATGAAGTTGCGGTGCCATTCTCCACAACACTTTTTAATAATGAGCTCATGATAAAGGCTTTTTCAGGCGTTGTGACCTGCTTGATGCTCATATGTCTTCGTTCCATAACGACATCATTCTCGTCCAAGACCTCTTTCAGAGCCAATGGATAAGATAGTACACCATCTGCAGCAAAAGGACAATACGCACGCGCCAGCTCTAACGGTATCACCTCAAAGGATCCCAACGCAATGGAGGGATAAGGTTTTAAAGGGGTCGAAAACCCGAACTTGCCCACCGTGCTAATGATTTGATCTAACCCCACTTGCATGGCCAGATCAACCGTTGCCAAATTTATGGATCTCGCCAAAGCATCTCTCATCCGCACGCGTTCCTCCGTCATCGGTGCATAGTTCTGGGGCATCCATTCCTTCCCATCAATTTCATAAATTCTGGATTCATTGGACAGTATGGAGGCCGGGGTGAATTTATCCAATCCAGTCAAGTATACAAAAGGCTTGAATGCACTACCGGGTTGTCGCCGTGCCTGGGTAATTCGATTGAACTGGCTTGCACTGTAATTGCGCCCGCCAACCATGGCCAAGACATAACCGGTTTTGGGCTGCATAACAATAACAGCTCCTTGGAGTTGTTTTTGGGGATCTGTACGGTGCAATTCCGGGTTTGACTTCTCCAGCGAATCCAGGCCCCTTTTCAGTGCGTTTTCCGCAGCCATTTGGACCTGGGTGTCCAGGGTTGTATAAATCGACAACCCAAGACTGGATAAGTCTTGAGGAGGATACAGCACTGTAAGCTGCTCGGACAGGTAGTCCATAAAATAAGGCGCCTTTTTTCCGTAAGACGCATAACCAACTGCCTCCACAGGTAAAGGCAACGCCATTTTCAGTTCTTCATCTGAAATCCATCCCTGCTCATACATGGCGTTCAGCACCATGTTTCTTCGTTTTTGACAACGGTCTTTATCAATATAAGGAGAATAATGGTTGGGGCCCCTGATTAGACCAGCCAGAGTCGCGGCTTCAACCAGGGAAAGGTTGCTCACAGGTCTGCCAAAATAGAAAAAAGACGCTTCACCGATACCGTTTATCGCTTCTGATGCTTTCTGTCCCAGATAGATTTCATTGAGATAAATTTCGAGTATTTCATTCTTCTCATACCTCACCTCAATGGTAAGAGACATGAAAAGCTCTTTTAGTTTTCGAATGAACGTCCTCTTGGGTGTAAGAAAATAATTTTTGGCCAATTGCTGGGTAATGGTAGATCCCCCTTGACGTATGGAGGCATGACGCAGGTTAGTGTAAATCGCTCTCAATATTCCCTTTGGGTCCAACCCTTTGTGTGTGTAAAACCGACAATCTTCTGCGGCTAAAACAGCATAGATGAGATGCTGAGAAACTTGATCTATGGAAATAAGTTGTCGTCGTTCTCGATTAGAGCCAAAAAATAACATTACCTCCTCCGGCTCAAGCTCCAAAATGGGAAGCAGCTGACCTGTATTTAAATTGGTTATCGATCCTATTCGATTTTCATCAAATATGATCTGAACAGGAATGCCTTCCTTGTATCTCGATGGGACGATAAAATCGTGAAGATAAAGTTGTACAAATGATGCAGACCGATTGAGCTCACCCTTATTCACCGGCTTATGGGCAACTTCCCGATACCCCAAGCGGCGTAGTTTTTCATTAAAAAGTGTTCGATTTGTTTTTTGCCCAGGGTATAGTATTGTCGTATCTGAATAAACTTTGGAAGGTATACTCCACCGTCGCCCTGAAAATCTTTTGTCTATTTGGATGGAAAGATACCAGCAATACACCAGCATAATTCCACATATGAGGACAATGGTCGGCAGATACCACTTAAGCAGCCGTTTAAGGGTCATATTTATGGATCGTTTATTCTTTGTCATTTGTGTTTAAAGTGATTTTTTTCGAAGATGAGTTTCGATTGAATATCAAAAGTAGAATAATGAAACAATGGAATATTGGAATGTCGAAAATCCCGGCTTTGTCGGGGCTGGAATATTGGGAATAAAAGCGGAAATAAATTATTTAAATTGTCAAAAAATCCTTCGAACTCATCATTTTAACCCTGTGAAACTTTTCCATATTTCACAGGGGCCATTACTCCATTATTCCCTCCGGGGCGCAGGCCCTACCCTCCGGCCTGGAAGCCCTACGGGCTGGAAGCGGGGCCGGAGGCCAATTTGGGCGAAGCCCCTAACTTGATGTTTCGGAATTTCTATCCCAACATGAACGCGGGAAAAAAGGATAAACAACCTCATGTATCGTATCCGAATATAACTATAAGCCATCTCAAAAGTATATCTAACGCTCAATTACGGTGTTGTGAGCCTCTTCAAAATGCTCACATACTCCCCCATGTATGCTCCGCTTTTTCATCGGCTCGCGCATTGTCCTTGAACGTAATCTGCATTATTGAGATGGCTTATAATAAACCTTTGAAGTCGAAAACCGAAAGAAATTGTTTTCAGTTCAATCCTGAATTTTGCACGAGTCGGAGGCTTTCATACGCAAGATTCATGCAATTTATAGTAAAGATGAATGCCGCCGTTGGCGTTTTGTACTGAAACCGATGATAAATCCAAGAATAAGCACACCGGCGCCGCCTAAAAACCACTTAATATTTTTGTTCCAAAGCAGTTTTGTTAACTCGTCCTCACACTTTTCAGCTTTTTGAGTCTGCGCCGCGAGTTTAGAAGTTGATTCTTTATATTTTGCTTGTAGATCCAAGAATTGTTTGGACTCTCTCTTGAGGGTTTCGTAAGATTTGCTTAGGCCCCTTTGCTTTGTTTCATTGGTGTTAAGATCGATGCCGAGCTTTTTATTTTCGGCTTTGAGTGCCTTGTTTTCTTCCATGAGTGATGCGGCTTTGGTCTGAAGAGTACTGTGATTTTTCTTTAATGCTTCCAATTGTATACTGTCCGGGGTTTGATCGGTAAGAAAACGGGTGATCACCCAGCCCTCCTTGCCATTAAGCAATCGGACCATAGTCCACTCCTTTTCAGATTTCAGAATTTCCACATCTTGTCCAACACTGAGCAAAGCAATTATTTTTCGGTCTGTTGCAGGTCCCGTCCGCATGGTTATTTTCATGCTGTCATTAATATAATACTTTGTTTCAGCCAACACTGCTGTGGATAACAAAAAGAGACATATTACGACAATACCCAAGGTTCTCACATAAGATTTCATAGATTCAAAGCTCCAGCTACTAATTTTACCCTAACGTTATATGAACAACACAATGAAGACATGTTTAAATGGAAGTGACAATCTGATTGTTTATTGAAATGAATCATAACCTTCGTGGAAAGTCAACCACCAATTCAAGTTAATCCAAATAAATCGCATCGTTTTCGGTAAGTTACACAACTGTTCAATTCATTTACTTTTTATTCGCCTTTGCCTAACCCGGACAAACTGGAAAAGTTAAAAGTGATCTAAAGTTAAAAGTGATCTAAAGTTAAAAGTGATCTAAAGTTATTGAGTCGCTGCGCTCCGGCTATTTATATTAAATAAAATTGACAGAATACCTTAACTTTAGGCATTTTAGATCACTTTAGGCACTTCACACTCAATGAATTTAGATGATTTTTTGACATAAAAAACACAAAAATCACATTCAAGAAACTTAAGACCCTTCAGTAATCAGAGCAAAGCAAACATCCCTTCCAAACGGAGCTGAGGAGAGCTTCATTATACGAGAGCTTTTTAAAATTTTCCATTCGTCGGCTATACGCTTTTGTTTAAAACTTCTTTGATTTTTCTTGATAGATTTTTTAGGTTAAAGGGCTTTTGAATAAAACCGTTACATCCCCTTTCCAATATTTCCGTTGCCTGTCCATCAACACTGTAGCCACTTGAAAGAAGAACCTTAACTCCAGGATCGATTGTCTTTATTTTATCATAGACCTCGCTACCCCCTATATCGGGCATAATCATATCCAAAATGATCATATCAATATTATCCCTGTTCTCTTGATATATCTGAATCGCTTCTTTACCGCCTCCGGCTTCAAGGACAGTGTATCCAAGTTTTTCCAACAACTGGACACCAACATCAATGATCATCTCTTCATCATCCACCAGCAAGATGGTTTCATCTCCCTCTTCGATGCGCTCGCTAACTATCGGGTCTTTTTGAATCAACGCCTCCGATGCGAGGATATAAATGCTAAAAACCGATCCATGTCCTTTTTCGGATTCAACATCGATATATCCACCATGTCCTTTGACTATCCCATATGCAGACGCCAGCCCAAGTCCCGAACCCAGACCCATTTCCTTGGTGGTGAAAAACGGTTGAAAAATGCGTTCGATGGTTTTTTGATCCATCCCCGTACCGTTGTCTTTTACTTTTATCATAACATATTTGCCGGGTTTGGGAGTATAGGGTTTGCCTTTCATTTCTTTATGCGAAACATTGGCAGTTTGCAGAAATAGATCCCCTCCTCCCGGCATGGCATCGGCAGCATTGATAAAAAGATTTATGAGGACCTGCTCAATTTGAGATCCATCCGCCTTTACCGAGAACAGATCTTCAGCAAGGTCCTTAGAAATGACGATCTCCTTTCTTGCTCTGCCAAATGCAGCAGAACTTTCTTTTATGATTTTGTTTAAATCTATGGGTCTTAACTCATATTTACCCTTCCTTGCATATCCAAGAAGTTTGCTGGTCAGCTCGGAACCACTTTGAATCAATCTTTCAACGGTTTTTAACCGCCTGTAATTGGGATCATCGGGCCCGATATCATACAAAGTCAGCGAAATATTCCCCAGCATCCCCATCATCAGATTGTTAAAATCATGTGCAATTCCTCCGGCCAGTGTTCCAATAGCCTCCATCCTTTCGATATAATGTAGCTGGGCTTCAACCCTTTTCTTCTCCGAAATATCACGGAGAAGAAAAAGTGTGCCCATAGATTTTCCCTCATGGTCATTATGACGCGAAGCACTAACGCTGACATCTAACAAACGTCTGTCTTTTGTGCGACATTTTGTCTCAAAACCATTACACGGTGTTCCGTGTTCCACAAGATCCTGAATAACAGCCACAATAAATTCTTTTTTGAATTCATGGTCAAACGGTATCTGCTTGCCTTTCATTTCCTCCAATGTCCATCCAAATATTTCGATAAACGCTGGGCTTATATATTCGACCTTTCCTTCCAGATCATAGGTGACAATGGCGTCAGCACTACATCGAAAAAAAGAACGGTAGAGTTCTTCTGTCCTTTTAGCTTCCGCATAAAGATCCTTATTTCTTTTTTCGCTTTCCCTCAGCGCTTTCTCCGTACGATTTCTCATGGCTATCTCTTCATGGAGGACTTCGTTAATTGAGGAAAGGATCTTTACTTCTATCTTCTCTGCAAAATAAATCGCACAAAGGGCTAAAAAGCCGACCAGAAAAAACAGAAGATGAAGGCCATGGGGATAGTCCGGTGAGGTGTTTTGTAGTCCGTTAATCAGCGACAGTATCTGCCATTCTTTGTAGGCCCCTAAAAAAAGGAATAACACAGCCAGTAAAAAAAGATATATGCTCGCAACTCTTATCTGTCTCATTAATATCGATTTTGAAATATTTTAGGATAATATTAGTGTGTTAGATATGCCGGCCGGTAATCTAACTGCAATTCGTTAACATGTATATCAGATTCAAACATGAAATCAAT
The DNA here is from genome assembly GCA_964195835.1 of uncultured Nitrospinaceae bacterium. Classification (GTDB taxonomy): domain Bacteria; phylum Desulfobacterota; class Desulfobacteria; order Desulfobacterales; family UBA11574; genus UBA11574. Next base: position 8,638 of record CAXMTB010000012.1, read on the forward strand.
ATATTTTAGCTTCCTTTTTACATAGTAGATACGCAATAGTTCATTAAAATCATGGGCCGGAGAATCTTTTTTTTTAAACGGAATGGATGATATTTTTTTAAAAAAGCGTGTACGGTTTGAGTGGTTTAGGGATCGTTTGAAAGAACAGGCGCATACCGAATAAAATAACACCAGTTCCCGGTTCCTTCCCCTTCAAACCACACCATAGATTCAACTTGACATCAATTGATTTTTATATGTAAAAATAGAATTTTAAGAGGACAAACCATAATCCAGATATACTGAGATATGTTACGCGTTCAAACAGGTCTTGAAAATTTTATAGCATCTCCTCCAAAATGGATATTCAGAAATCGAATCGGACTTCTGTGCAATCCTGCTTCGGTTGACCAAAATTTTTGTCATGCCAGCGAACTGATTAATCGGAGATTTCCGGATCAACTTAAGGCATTGTACTCGCCCCAGCATGGATTTTTTTCGGAAAAACAAGATAACATGATCGAGTCGGATGATACGATTCACCCCGCCTTACAAATTCCTGTTTTTAGTCTTTATGGTAAAACACGCATTCCTGATAAAAAAATGTTAGACCCCATCGATATCCTTATCATCGACCTACAGGATGTTGGCACACGTGTTTACACCTTTATTTATACCATGTCGTATTGCCTTGAAGCTGCAAAAAAGTTCGGCAAAAAAGTTGTTGTCCTCGATCGGCCGAATCCTGTAAATGGTCGCATGATAGAAGGGAATCTTTTGACACCTGAATGCGCTTCATTTGTCGGAAGATACCCCATCCCCATGCGCCACGGACTGACCATAGGCGAACTTTCCCTCTTATTTAACAATGATTTCGGTATCGGGTGTGATCTTGATGTCATCCCCATGCAAGGCTGGAAAAGAGATATGTTTTTTACGGACACGGGCCTACCATGGATTCCACCATCGCCCAACATGCCATCACCTGTAACTGCTTTGGTTTATCCGGGGCAAGTATTGTGGGAAGGAACCAATGTTTCAGAAGGTAGGGGTATCACTCTTCCATTTGAAATATTCGGCGCCCCGTTTTTTAATACAAAACGCCTGCTGTCGACGATAGGTGAAAACGAACTCCCGGGCATCATACTCAGACCGGTTGTATTTGAACCAACATTCAACAAATGGAGCGGCTCGGCATGCAATGGATTTCAAATCCACATAACAAATCCATATGAATTCAAGCCATATATCACGACGCTTAAACTTCTCCATGCCGTAATCTTTCATCACAACAATATGTTTCAATGGAAGCGAACACCGTACGAATATGAATTTGAAAAACTGCCCATAGACCTTATCATTGGGGATAAAAAAATACGACAGCGTATCGAAAGCTTAGATGATATATACGCCATAGAAAAATCATGGCTTAAGAATCTGGAAGCGTTCGCGGAAACAAGTCGAAAATTTCATCTTTATACCTAAATTGATAGGGATCAGGGGTCAGGAGTTAAAACCGGAAATGAGTAAATACATCCCGATCCCCAAGCCCTGAAACCTGACACCCGACACCTGAAACCCAACACCTGACATTCGGTGACCAATGACAGATGACAACATTAACTGGAAACGGATGGTTTTCAAAAAAAACAAAGTCTGGCTGGCAACAGATCAGGATCAAAAACCTGTTACCAAAAACGGTAAGGTGCTAATCAGATATCAGCTTGATCAGGATTACGAATACTGGGTCCTTTCTAAAAATATAAACCCCATCGATTCTTTGCAAAGGAAGGAAAAAACCAAAAAAGGAGAAAAATCAAACCAAAAATCGTCAAAACAAAAGGACACGAAAACAAAATCCGATACAAAATTTTTGATTGAAACATCTTGTGATGATGCCATAAATATCTACACAGACGGAGCATCTTCAGGAAACCCCGGTCCGTCGGGAATCGGCGTGGTTATGCGCTTTAGCAATCATGAAAAAGAGATATCAAGATATATCGGTATTACCACCAACAACATGGCAGAACTCGAAGCCATCCGATCGGGTCTTTTGGCAGTAAAAAATTCGAATCTTCCGGTACGGGTCTTTACAGACAGCAGATATGCGTACGGCGTCCTGACTCAAGGATGGAAGGCAAAAAAAAACCAGGACATTATAGAATCCATCAAGAAAATCCTTTCAAAATTCAATGATCTGAAATTCATCAAGGTAAAAGGGCATGCTGGTATCGAAGGAAATGAAAGAGCCGATTTTCTTGCGACTTCTGCCATAAAAAAAGCCAAGATCAAATGATGCAATACCCGAGTCTTGCATGAAAATTGATGCGGATATGGAAGCCTCTGGCTTGTGCAAAATTCAGGCAATACCTGCAATTTCCCATGAAAACACCGGGATAAAAAACAATAAGCGCCCGCTCATATCTGCAAGGCGCTTATATAGATTTTTAAAAGGTCACAACAACATTCAACGTCTGCCGGCAGTCGATAGACCTGTCAGTAAAAACTTTTTACGTACGTTTAAACGTACTGTATGTTTTGGCTTTTTAGAATTTTGCTCACAAGAAAAATCCGTACCCAAGAGGCAACTCTTTATCTTATTCTTTTTCAGCTTTTAAAGTGTCAATTTCCTTTTTCAGTTCATCAATTTCTTTTTTGTAATCTTCGGTTTTGTCAGTGCTGACAGAAGTGTCAACTGTTGTATCCTCTTTCTTCCAGGAATCTTTAAGTTCGTCAAAACCCAGATAAAGAGCCAAACCACCGCCAAGAAGAAGCATCACCGGGATAGCACCGGCCAAAAGTTGCAAAAAGGGTTTCCACCATATGGACATGCCAATGAGACCCAATACAGCTCCGACCGCCCCACCAATTAATGTTTTCATAAAAAATCATCCTCCTTTAATTTGAATTAAAATTTAAATCGGCTTGTTTTTGATTATGCGTTTTTCCTGAAACCGTACAGACTTTTTTTTGTGCTGGCAAAAAACACTTGGACCAGAATAAGATATCTTGTAAATACATATAGTTGTTAATAGCAGATTAAGATTTTGAAAAATATCACAACTTATTTTGTAACGCAAGCTTAAATTTGCTAAACAAGAATCTTTATAATGACATCGTTGTTTTTTTTGAGCGTTGTCCTATCCTGCTCCAACAAGATATTTTGCCTTAAAAATTGCAAACAAAATTTATATTTGTAAATTTTTGTATTTTAGTCTACCATTTTTTAGAATTTCTCTTTCATTTGTAATTAAGCCATATTGGGACTTCACCATGATAGAATGGATTAAATCAAAACGGAAAAAATATAAAGAAAAAGTAAAAGAAGACATCGATTCAACAGTTCAGGACGATTATGATCATTATTTTTGTCAGCTCCCGGATAATATCGGTGCATTATCAAACTTTATCCTCAAACTTTTCTTTTCCGGCGTAAAGGTTATCAGGGAACAGACCCTTGACTTAAACAGTCTCCATAAAGAGGGTATTGTCGTCTATGTAACCAAGTACAAAAGTTACTTTAGGTATCTTTTTTATTACACGCGTTACAAACAGGATCGTCTTCCATTTCCTCAAATAGGTTTCGACTATAGCGTGGTAATCTGGCAGCCGATATCACGCATTTGGAAGATCGTATTTTCGCACATCAAGTACTTTATCCATAACTTTGGACTGCCTGATCCCTACCAAAGGGGATACTTACAAAAGGAACTCCTAAATGGACGGTCGGCACTCCTTTCACTGGTTGAACAAAGAGGGTTCCATCGAAGGTTTATAAAAGCAAAGACAGACCCGGTCCAATATCTTATTAAAATGCAACAATCCATCGATCGTCCTATTTTTCTTGTCCCAAAGCTTATGTTTTTTGATAAAAACCCCCATCGATCGATGCCGAGCATCATCGATTTTCTCTTTGGCAACAAAGAAAACCCCGGGAAAATGAGACGCCTGTTCATGCTTTTTAAGAATCCGGGCAAAGTTTTTGTGGAAACATCCGAACCGATCAACCTCAAAACTTTTCTTAATCTTGAAGAAAACCAACAAAGAAATGTCGATTATCAGGCTCTCGCATTACGGCGAACACTGTTGTCTCAAATTAATCGACACCGTCAAAGCATCACAGGCCCGGTTTTAAAATCAAGATTAGAGATGAAGGAAAACATCCTAACAAATGAACGGCTCCAAAATTTTATGGAACACCATTCACAGGCCCGAAATATCCCGATTCAGAAGGTACAAAAAAATGCAAGTGCTTTTCTTGATGAGATAGCTGCCAACTACAATATCATTGTGATTAAAATGGCTTCTATGACATTAACATGGTTTCTGAATACCTTGTTTGATGGGATTACGATCAACGAGGACGGCCTGAATCGTGTAAAAAACATGTCAAAGAAAGGACCTGTGATTTTCATTCCTTGTCACAAAAGTCACATCGATTACCTGATACTTTCTAATCTTTTGTATATTAATAACATGCCATGCCCACACGTGGCTGCGGGGAAAAATCTTTCTTTCTGGCCAATGGGCCCGCTATTCAGATGGGGTGGCGCCTTTTTTATTCGGCGGACATTCAAAGGTGCGGTGCTCTATTCAAAGGTTTTTTCAGAATATATTCACAATTTACTCGCTGAAGGATTTAATATCGAATTCTTCATCGAAGGCGGCCGAAGCCGAACCGGCAAATTAATTCTTCCCAAACTGGGACTTCTCTCGATTCTTCTCAACGCATATAAAAACGGGGCTTGTGAAGACCTGATCTTTTCGCCGATTTTCATAGGTTACGACAGGGTTTTAGAAGAAAGTTCATACCTTGACGAAGTCGAGGGAAAAGAAAAGCAGCCTGAGAATTTTATGCAAGTGATCAAAGCAAGAAAATTTTTAAATAAAAGGTATGGAAGAATCTATATACAATTCCATGATCCCATATCTCTTAAAGATCTTTTGCTTCAAGACGATACACCCATTGAAGATATGCCGTCCAAAGAGTTTAACATTCTCTGCCGTAACTTAGGGCACAGGGTTATCAACGCTATTAACAGTGTTTCTGTTGTGACGCCCCATGCCCTTGTTGCATCTGCTGTTTTGAACTGTGCCAAAAAAAGTTTTTCTTTTGATCATCTCATGTCTCACGTTGAAACATATATGAACTACCTTTTATCTCAAAAAGCCAAACTGGCCGACACTCTTCTAATGGATCATATTAATTCCATAGAACGTGTGCTGGACACTTATGTGCAAAGAAAATTTATAGATAAGGTTACCAAAGACCCGGACGCTCTGCACGCCGACGTGTTATTCAAAGTCAATGAAAACAAACGCCCAAACCTCGAATATTACAAAAACAACTGTATCTCCTTTTTTGTTCCGGCAGCCATTGCCGCCCTTACCATACTTGTTAAAGATGCTTTCCAGTTTTCAGCATCTGATCTGCACGCCGACTACAATTTTCTTCAGTATTTCTTTAAATATGAATTCGCATATGACGTCGACAAGACACCTGAATATTTTGCGAGAAAAAATCTCAAGGCTTTTATTGACGAAGCCATTTTAATGCCGCATCCCAAACTGCCTGACACTTACAATCTGACGTCTTCCGGTTTTAGAAAACTTCAACTTTTTTCAAGATTCCTGAAACCGTATTTTGAATCATACTGGATCGTATTAAACTATTTTATGCAATATCCTCAAAATTCCATTAAAGCCAAAGAACGATTGAAAAAAATTGAAGCCATCGGAAATCGTATGTACAAAAAGAAGGAAATCGAACGAAAAGAAGCGCTTTCCATAATCAATTACAATAACGGGATAGAATTCTTTACTTACAATGGCGTAAAGGGATCGGATGATAACGAGAAAATATTATTCTATGCCGACGGAATTCATAAATACCTAAACTGTCTGTAACCGTTCACGGTTCAGGGTTCAACGTTCAGGGTTAAGAACCAAGAAGGCATTGAAGACCCTAAGGCCTCGTTAAAAAGGCTTGTTTTCCCAAGCAACTGCCAATTTGGCTCCAAATTTTGGATTACGCCTGACAAAGCTGACGCCTTTCTCGTAAATACGCATCCCAAATGCAGTCCCGGGACGAGAATGGAACTTTGAACCCCTGAACCTTTGAACCCGTGAACACGTACGCTCCTATTTTCTATTTACCATTTACTATTTACTGTTTGCTGTTTTCTATTTACTATTTTCTAATTTCTTTTTACCATTCACTGTTTACCATCTAAAATGAAGGCACTCATCCTTGCCGCAGGTCTTGGTACGAGACTCAGGCCCTATTCTGAAAAAACACCCAAACCGCTGTTTACCATTGCGAAACGTCCACTGCTGGATATCATTATCTCCAACCTGATAGATTCTGGCTGTAAAGCAATTATCGTCAACACGCATCATCTGCATCAAAAGATAGATTCTTACTTGGCCCGAAAAAAATATCCGGTTCCGGTCACAACCCGCCATGAGCCCGACATTCTAGGAACAGGAGGCGCCATAAAGAACGTAGCCGATTTTTGGGACAATACCCCTTTTATGGTCATAAACAGCGACATTGTTACAAATATAGATTTTAAAAGCGTTTATGGATTTCACTTAAATCATTCCCATCCGGTAACGCTGGTTCTGCACAACGACCCTGAGTTTAACACCGTAGCATTAAATAGAGACGGTTTTATTCAAGATTTTGATGAACGTTTTACCATAACCGCCCCTTGCGATTCCGCAATCAATGGTTCAAAACCATTCGAGTTCGAAGAATATAAAAGACTCACCTTTACCGGAATACATGTTCTGAATCCGGAATTGCTTGAGTTAATCCCTGATAACGTATTTTTCAGCATTATCGATTGTTATAAAAAGCTTCTATCTCAAAATAAAAAAATATGTGCGTATATTACAAAAAGCCACTACTGGAAAGATCTCGGGACCCCCGAAAGATACAGACTGGCGGTTTTCGATAAAATGGCCCCCGAAGCTTTCAAACAGGCTTTTCCCGGAATAATGGGCAACAACATTGTCCGGACTGAACTTTACGGGGATGGATCAGACAGGAAATGGTACCGCGTAAACCGTGGAAATCAATCCCTTGTGATGGCTGATCACGGCATCAGGCAAGATGATTCAACCTGTGAAACAGACGCTTTTGTTGCCATTGGCCTTCACCTGCACGCCAAAGGCATACCCGTACCGAAAATTTATAGTTATGATACGTTTTCCGGCCATGTATTCATGGAAGACTTAGGAGATATTAAGTTTCAGACACTTGTAAAAAACACTGAAAATCAGGACAACGTCGTCTCACACTATAAATTGCTCATACGGCACATCGGAAAACTCTCCATGGACGGAGGAAGGGAGTTTGATCCGGCCTGGACCCACCAGACCGCCTCTTATACCAAGGACCTCATCATTGAAAAGGAATGCCGTTATTTTATCGATGCTTTTTTAAAGGGTTATTTGAAAATGGACATACGTTTTCTGGATTTTGAAGATGAATTCAGATCTCTCGCAGACAAGGCATTAACATTTTCCATCAATGGCTTCATGCATCGTGACCTGCAATCCAGGAACATCATGGTAAAAAACAATCGTTTTTATTTTATTGACTTCCAGGGTGGACGGCTGGGACCGGTCCAATACGATCTTGCTTCTTTACTCATCGATCCCTATGTTAATTTATCCCGGCCTGTTCAAGATATCCTATTGAAATTCAGTGTGGAAACGCTTTCACCGGTTATCGGTATCGACCCGGACAAGTTTCTTTCCTGTTATCAATACTGCGCCATCACCCGCAATTTGCAGATTTTGGGGGCTTTTGGTTTTCTGAGCCGCATAAAGAAAAAAACATACTTTGAAAAATACATCCCAAATGCTATAAAATCATTAAAGTATAATCTTTCTTCTTTCGGGAATACAGAATTTCCGAATTTAACATCGATTGTGAAAAAAATAGGAGGTGCGAGATGAACCGTATAAAACTCATGGTAAACGGATTACCCGGAAATATGGCCGCAAATGTTGCTAAACACGCCATTGAAGACAACCGGTTTGAATTGATTACACTATCGCTGACCGGGCCGGAAATCACCGACACCGAAACAATCATCGATTCTGTTTCCTTCGATCTGATTCAGCCCCGAGACCGGGATCAGTCTATTTTAGCCATAAAGGATAAAGAAGGTCTGTTTTTGAGCGTAGACTATACCCACCCTTCGGCAGTCAACAGTAATGCTGAATTTTATTGTCGGCATGGACTTCCCTTTGTCATGGGCACAACGGGCGGAGATCGTCAGGGCCTTGAGGAGACGGTCCGAACATTTTCAACCCCTGGGGTCATTGCACCAAATATGGCCAAGCAAATTGTTGGTTTTCAAGCCATGATGGAATATGCGGCCAACACTTTTCCTGATCTTTTCAAAGGATATTCCCTTGAGATCAAAGAAAGTCATCAGAAAGGAAAGGCAGACACCAGTGGAACCGCCAAGGCGATGGTCCGATATTTTACCAGCCTGGGATTGGCGTTTGCTGAAAATGATATTATAAAAGAACGTGATCCCGATATACAGGAAACCGTCTGGGGTATCCCTGAAGAATACCTTGAAGGCCATGGATGGCACACTTACAGTCTCGATTCAGAAGACAAAACGGTCCGATTCGAATTTACACACAATGTCAACGGTCGAGATGTCTATGCCCAGGGAACCCTTGACGCACTGATTTATCTTGACAAAAAAGTCGCTGAAGGCGCACAGGGACAAGTTTTTTCAATGATTGATGTGCTAAAAGGTGCTTAGCCCTGCTCCACAATCTCATAGACTTTTTCGAGGGCTGCATCCAGTTGCTCCGGTTTGCTTCCGCCGGCTTGGGCCATATCCGGTCTGCCGCCGCCGCTGCCGCCGACAACGGCCGCGACCTGCTTGACGATCTCTCCGGCATGAAACCGGTGGGTCAGGTCTTTGGACACAATGACTATTAGCATGGCTTTATTACCGGCGGCACTTCCCAGGACCACGATGCCCGACTGTATCTTGTCCTTGAACCTGTCGGCCAGATCCCTCAAAGCCGCCGGCTGATCCACCGCAACCTTTTTAGCCAAAACTTTGACATTGTTTACGGTTTTAACGTCCGCCTCGACGTCATCGACCGCTTCGGAGGCGATCTTTCCTTTCAAACGTTCGACTTCCTTTTCAAGAGATTTCTGATGGACCAGCATTTTTTCGACCCTTTGGGGTACGATGTCGGGTCGCTCTTTGAGCAAGCGGGCGGTTTCATCCAGCAACTTGTCGGTTTCTTGGACATGCGCCAAGGCCGCTCCGCCAGTCAGGGCTTCGATTCGCCGTACACCGGAAGCCACGCTCGATTCCTCGATGATTTTGAAAAGACCGATGTTCCCGGTGGCCCCTGTATGGGTCCCGCCGCAAAGCTCCTTGCTGAAGTCTTCTAAAGAAACCATCCGGACCCGATCGCCGTATTTTTCTTCAAAAAGGGCGGTGGCACCGGATTTGAAGGCTTTTTCGGCATCCATCTCCACGGTCTCAACCGGTACGTTGGCGCGTATCCGCTGGTTAACGATGGTTTCAATCTCTGCCAGCTCTTTAGCGGTGGTCTGGGAAAAGTGGGTGAAATCGAAGCGGAACCTGTACGGTGCAACCAAAGAACCGGACTGCTTGACATGGTCACCCAGAACTTTTCGCAAGGCAAAATGAAGCAGATGGGTGGCCGTATGATTGCACTCGGTTGCGCCACGCGAAGTCTTATCAACCGTCAGGGTCACGTTCTGCCCTTTTTGAATGCGTCCTGAAATCATGTCGCCTTTGTGGATGGTGATTCCGGTGGGATCTTTAATCGTGTCAATAACTTTTATCTCAAAATCCGGACCGGTGATTTTGCCGCTGTCACCGACCTGACCGCCGGCCTCACCGTAAAAGGGTGTTGCTTCAGTGACGACTTCAACGCTCTGGACGCTTACCGCCTCTTCAACTTCCCGGCCGTCTTGGACCAGAAGAAGAACTTTGGATTCACACGTTGTCGTATCATATCCGACAAACTCTGGAATGACGCCTTCTGCCGAAAGATTCTTGTATGCCTCGCTGATTTCGGTAAACGCCGTCACTGTTCTGGACTTGGCCCTCTGCTCCGCCATGGACTGATCATACCCGTCCATATCCAAATCCAGGTTCTCATCCCTGACCACGTCCTGGACAATATCGACCGGGAATCCATAGGTGTCGTAGAGTTTGAATATCAAGTCGCCCGGCACCCGGGTCTGGCCTTTGGCTTTCAGATCAGCCAGGCCGTCGTTCAAGATTTTAAGACCGTGATCCAGGGTTTCTGAAAATCGGACTTCTTCGTTTTGGATAACATTGGTGATAAAAGCTTTGGCATCAATAAGATCGGGATAGGCAGGTTTCATGATGTCAAACACAACTTTCGCGGTTTCATGTAAAAATGGCCGGATAAGGCCGATGTTTCGCCCGTACCGAATGGCTCTACGCATAATTCGTCGAAGTACATATCCCCTCCCCTCATTGGAGGGCAATACACCGTCACCGATCAGAAACGCAGCAGCCCTGCTGTGATCGGCAATGACCTTCATGGCCACATCGGATTCCCACGCTTGGCCCAGCTTCGTTTCGGCAAGTTCTTCAACCTTCTGCATGATGGGCCGAATCAGGTCGATGTCATAATTTGTGGGCACATCCTGAATCAGGGCAACCAGCCGTTCCAACCCCATCCCGGTGTCAATGCTCGGTTTGGGGAGCAGCTCCATCTTGCCGGAGGCTTCGCGGTTGAACTGCATAAACACCAGATTCCAGATCTCTAAAAAACGGTCGCATTCGCAACCGACCGCACAATCCGGCCGGTCGCAACCGTACTCCTCTCCGCGGTCCATGTGGATTTCGCTACAGGGTCCGCAGGGGCCGGTATCGCCCATGGCCCAGAAGTTATCCTCTTCACCGAATCGTAAAATCCGGTTTTCCGGTACCCCAATGTTTTTGTGCCAGAGCTCATGGGCCTCATCATCATCAAGATAAATGGAAACCCACAATTTTTCTTCGGGCAGTCCATAGCCGTTTGTCAGCAGATCCCAACCAAAATCGATGGCTTTTTCCTTAAAATAATCCCCAAAAGAAAAATTGCCCAGCATCTCGAAAAACGTATGGTGTCTTGCAGTATAACCAACGTTTTCTAAATCGTTATGCTTTCCTCCTGCCCGGACGCATTTCTGAGACGTAGCTGCCGTGACATAGCCCCTTTTTTCTTCGCCCAAAAAGCAGCGCTTGAACTGCACCATACCCGCATTGACGAATAAAAGCGTAGGATCGTCAGAAGGAACAAGAGACGAGCTCCTTACGATCCGGTGATTATGTTTTTCAAAATAATCAAGAAATTTTTTTCGTATTTCGTTGCCTGTCATGCGTCACTCCATTTTAGAATTGTAATAAACGTTTCGATTCACGAACCACCTTCAGTGCCTTCGGGTTTCTTTTTCGAAAGGCCCAATGCTTCTTTGACTTTGTTTAATGCTGAATTGTAAATATCCGGATTATCTTTAAGAAAATTTTGTGCGTTCTGACGGCCCTGACCAAGCCTTTCTCCATCATACGAATACCATGAACCGCTTTTTTCTATGATGCCGGCTATAACACCGGTATCGATTAGATCAGCGGTCGGTGATATTCCTTCTCCATACAGGATGTCAAATTCCGCCTCCTTGAAAGGTGGCGCCATTTTATTCTTTACAACACGCACTCGGGTTCGGTTACCCACAATCTCCTGCCCATCCTTTATCGAGCCGATGCGACGGATGTCGAGTCTGACTGAAGAATAGAATTTAAGGGCATTACCGCCGGTCGTTGTCTCAGGATTTCCGAATACAACTCCTATTTTCATACGAATCTGGTTAATAAAAATCACCGCGGTCATCGTCTTGCTAATGCTACCGGTTAATTTCCTCAACGCCTGAGACATGAGCCTGGCCTGAAGTCCCATGTGGGAATCCCCCATTTCGCCTTCTATCTCAGCCCTGGGTACAAGTGCGGCAACAGAGTCAATCACAATGATATCCAATGCACCGCTCCGGACAAGCATATCCGTAATTTCGAGTGCCTGTTCTCCTGTATCCGGTTGAGCCACCAGCAGATCGTCACAATTGACCCCGAGTTTTCTGGCATAGGAAGTATCTAAGGCGTGCTCAGCGTCAATAAAAGCGACAACACCACCCTGCTTCTGGGCTTCTGCAACCGCATGAAGCGCAAGTGTGGTTTTACCGGAAGATTCAGGACCATAAATTTCAATCACCCTGCCTCTGGGAAGTCCACCGATACCCAGTGCTTTATTAAGCCCGAGGGATCCGGTTGATATGACCGGCACATCGATAATAGTGCTGCTACCCAGCTTCATAATAGAACCCTTGCCGAACTGCCGTTCTATCTGAACCATGGCGGTATTTACTGCTTTTTCTTTGTCCGGTGAAATGCTCATTGTTCCCTCCGATCGATCAACGATTCTGTTTAATTTATTACTCGAATTTCGCATCCTTATTTTTAAGCAAAAATACAACGTAGCGGGCCGGGAAATTTTTTAAACGTAAAATCTATGGTGCAAAACTTGAGGTATTAACCTAAAGATGCGCTCGCCAGTTTTGTATAAACAGCGCCTGATGGCTTCAATTCGCTTTTATACAAAATAATTTGGCCGGCAGTAAATGTTTCAGATTCAAAGCTTCTAAATGCCATCAGTGCATCACCGAACTTTTTCACATCGATTTTAGCCCTTATACGTCCCATGGTGAGGTGGCCATTGAAAGGTCTTTTCTCCCCGGGGAAACCAAGCACCTTTAAATTTTCATCCAGTGTTTTTTGCAGCCTCACCAAAGATTCAAGTTGACCTGTGAGACCAACCCATAAGACACGGGGATGTTTTATACCCGGAAAAACACCAATATCTTTTGCCTTAAGAGATATCGGTGTATATCCCTCCACGGTTTTAGAGATGGTCTCAGCAATTTCACCGATGTTAACCGCTTCGACGTCTCCTAAAAATTTTAAGGTCAGATGAATGTTTTCGGACCGTACCCATCTAATTTTAAGACCATAAACTTTTATGCCTTCCTGAAGTTCACGGATTTTGGAAATAATGTTCACCGGAATCTCAATGGCTATAAACGTTCGAATGGTTTTCGACATTAGGAATGGTCTCAGACTTATTATCCATCACCTATCTTGGTAACGTAAACTGCGGTTCCCCGATTAAAAATTTACCCTTTAAAATCCACCTTTTTAGCATTTCGGCAATTTCACGTGCCCTCACGATGCTGGACAGCGGAGCCGTGGGTATTTCTTCTCCTCTAAATTTGATATGGCCGCTCTTTAGTTCTGCGTAGCTGACCTGACCGTAGCTTTTTGAAATGCCGTTCGCATAATCATGTCCATAGTCGACAATCTGGGTAAAAAGTTCCTCGTCCGATACCGCGGTGTATTGTACAATCTCCTCGTTAAGTATGGGAATGGGAATGCCCAGCCCCAAAGCAAGTGAACATCCATATCCCTGGATACTTACACCCATGAGCCACTTTGGTTTCATTTTTTTGAGATCTCCCATAACCCACAACGTGCCGGCAGGTGTATTGGGGAAACCCTTTTTTGTTCTTTCAACCCATGGGTTGTGTTGCGTGCCGGACCAGGTAACATATCCTTCTGCTCCACCAAGGAAAATTCTAGTACCCAGGCCGATGGTTTTATAATAGGGATCATTTAATAGCGGGCTGAGTTGTCCGGCCGAGCAATAATTTGCATTGGCGGCTCTGGGTTTCAAGGCACCCATGTAGGTGTAGACTGTTTTATTCGTAAGATTCACGGCACAATTATAGTTTTGATATCCGTTTCGAGGATTACAGAGTATGGCATTGGGAAGTTTTCGCAATGAAATTTCCTTTTCAACAATTCTTTTCGGATAGCAGTCTGTCCCGTAGGCATTCGCCTTTAAATAGACCTTCTTTCCTGCCACCAGATCTTGAATAACATGTCCTCCGCCATAGTTAAATTCACCTGGATAGACCTTGTTCAGGGGATCATCCTCACAAGGTTCAGTAGCCCCAATATAGCAATCTACCGCAGCAATGCCGGCATATGCCGGTACATTGTTCAACCAAACCTTTGATGCTTTCATCCTCGGAACAGAGTGTCCGAAGTTTACAAATGCGCCCGATGAACACATTGGCGCAAATGTGCCGGTCGTAACAACGTCTACACGCCTTGCCGCCTCAACCGGTCCTTCTTCTTTGACAATATCTATGATCTCTTCGGCGGTTACAACAACCACCTCCCCGGTCCTGATTCTCTCATTAATATCCTGGTATGACTTATTGATTTTATGTTTTTTCATTGGCTTCTCTTTGTTGCTATCCATTAAAAAATAAAGCTGAAAAATGCCTAACGCGCATAAACCGGAATTAAAAACTGTCTGCCACAAAGGCACGAAGACACAAAGGATATATTTTGTTTTTTTCTTAGTGTCTTAGTGCCTTGGTGGCAAAAATGAATTATTTTACCACATAAAACATAATTCTACTGATGATCGCCTAAAAACTGGCCTACTAATGTAAAGATTTTATGGTTTCAATTTTTGTTGAAATATTGTTCTTTATCCAGGTCGCATCCCACCATTCAACAGGATTTACAAAGGTGTTATGAACAATTATTCCAAAATGAAGGTGATCCCCGCCTGCAAGTCCCGTGCTTCCAGTACGACCGATAACTTTACCTTTAGATATCACCTGTCCTTGTTTGACATCAAAAGCGCTTAAATGTGAATACGTGCTGAACAATCCAAAGCCATGATCTATGACCACTGTTTTCCCGTAAATGCCAAGATATCCGGTAAAGACAACCTTCCCGTTGTTTGAGGACGGAACCGGTGAGTGTGCAACCGAAGCCAGATCAAGGCCCAAGTGGACCTGTTGATCGATGATCTGATCTTTATGTTTATATTTACGATGATCGGCGAAATTGGCTTTTCTTGCTGAATTGGGAAGCCTCGAAAATGAACCATTCCAATATAGTTTCTTGTCTGTTTCACTGACAATTTCTAACAGTTGTCTTCCGTTGGAATTCCGAAGCTCACGATTAACCTCAAGAAACTTGTCGACCATGGGTGTTTCAGAGTCAGGGGAAACATCGATATTAAATTCTGGCATCTTCAGATTCAGAAATCTATCTGAAATTTTAATGACAACCTTTTTAAAACTTCTTTTTTTAATATAATATGGGAATCCTGCCCTGGTGTTGTTACCAGCAAAATCGGTTGCCTTAACAAAGATATTGGTGCCCGGCCCCTGCTTGTAATTCAGCGCGAAAAAAGCCACAAACAAATTCTTATCCTTAAAATATCCCGTATATCCAGGAAATAAATTCTCGTCTACAGCTACACCGCTATTCAGACATGGCTCGGACAATCTGTAAATAACAAGGCCGGTCCCCCCCTGGCTGACATTATGGATCTTGGTAAGAATATCCAGATCAGGGGGCTTTGTATCGATGATGACATCCTTTTCCAAATACGTTGTGTTTCCGCTAAGCCAATTCCGCCAGGAAAAATCCTTTGCAACCATTCTCAATATCGCCTTACCGTCGGTAATTCCCAGGCTCTCAGGCTCAATTTTGATATTAAAGGATGCCTCGTGCTTTTCCCCGCCACCAATAATACCTGCAGAGGACAAATGCTTCTGAAGCAAAACAGTTTCTTTGCCGTCTTTAACAAGTCCGATCCATACTTTTCGGACACCGCTTTGAGCGTCGGATACGGTAACAGAAAGTGTTTGGGTCTTGCCAATATACTGAGATGGAGACTCTATAAGGATAGAAGGCTTTTTGCCTTCGAGCTTTCCCACTATGATCCATGCAACAGGCAAAAGAACGATGATGCAGACCAGTAGGATAAACCTTGACCTTATGATTTTTTTAACAGTTTTCAATAGGTTAAAGATAGCCTTTCTTTTCTATAAATTGTTGATAATAACAGCAAAAAAGACAGTAATCAAGGACTGTTTTCCTTTTTTCGTTTCTTGACTTTTACCCATATGCGCGATAAATGTTAATTGATTAGAGCACAAAATGACAAAGATTGACAATTTTAATTAAATCAACATACGACCTGAGTATAAAAACTTTCAGGTTGACACATTCACAAAAAGCGCTTACCACCGAAATGAATCGCAGAAAATCGGTGATATATGACTTTTTTTAAGGGTTATAGAAGCAATGGGCAATATTGTTAAAGCAGGCAATATCTCAATCGGACAAGGGTCTCAATTGGTTTTGATCTCAGGCCCTTGTGTTATAGAAAATTATGAAACGACGTTTCAAACAGCATCATTTCTAAAAGAGTTAACTACCCGATTGAATATCCCTTTTATCTTTAAAGCGTCTTACGACAAAGCGAACCGAACATCCATTAATTCCTTCAGGGGACCCGGATTAACGGATGGGCTCAAAATCTTAGATCGGATCAAATCAGAACTCGACCTTGCGATCATTTCGGATGTTCACAGGATATCCGAAATTGCTGATGCAGCAAGTGTTTTGGATGTCATTCAGATTCCTGCTTTTTTGTGCAGGCAAACTGACTTTATTAAAGAAGTTGCCAAAACTGGAAAGCCGCTTAATATTAAGAAAGGGCAATTTCTTGCCCCTTGGGATATAAAAAATGTTGTGGAAAAGGTGACTGCTACCGGAAACGACCAGATTCTGCTAACAGAACGGGGAACAATGTTTGGATATAACAACCTCGTGGTCGATTTTCGCGGCATAAAAATAATGCAAGATACAGGCTGGCCTGTGATATTTGATGCAACGCACAGCATCCAGCTTCCCGGCGGGGCCGGCACGAGTTCCGGGGGACAACGTGAATTTGCATCAACTCTCGCCAGTGCGGCAGTGGCTGCCGGCGTAGACGGCATATTTATGGAAGTTCACCCTGACCCCGACAAAGCGTTGTGTGACGGGCCGAACTCATTAAAGCTTGACACCTTATATGAACTGCTTTCTCAGCTTAAAGCGATTCGAAAGGCTTTGTTTAGTTAGTGTCCATCCATATATCTCTATTGGGCACAAATTAAGTTTCCCATGTGCGGGCCCCAGTCCCAACTAAAAAGTAAACTAAAGTTTATCCGTTAAAATTACGATAAATTTAATGGGGATTATAGATCCCTAATAATTATAAACTGTTTTTTTTAACCCGGTACTGTTTTTAAATGGTTTTAAGCAAACTAAAAAGGATCAAACTCCTTCTTCTTGATGTTGACGGCGTTCTCACTGACGGCGGAATAATTTATAACGATAACGGCGCGGAGACAAAAGTCTTTAACGTAAAGGACGGCCTCGGCATAAGACTCCTTATGGAGGCAGGAATTCATCTGGGCATCGTAACCGGCAGACGCTCAAATGCGCTTTATAGCCGATGTAAAGATCTTGGTATTAACCTTATTTACGATGGTGTCGGCAATAAGATCGATGTGCTTGATGCGCTGTTGGATCAAACCGGTGTGTCTGCTGAAGAAGTTGCCTTTATCGGCGATGATCTTCCTGATCTTGCGTTGATGAAAATGATAGGGCTCTCAATTGCCGTCGGAGATGCGCATAAAACGATCCTTGACAATGCGGATATGGTAACATCTGCCAAAGGTGGGTACGGGGCTGTAAGAGAAGCTTGTGAAGCGATATTAAAGGCTAAAGGCCTTTGGGAAGATATTCTGGAACGTTTTTAGCATGAAATTCATAAAAAACACATATCAGAAAAAGTTGAAATTTTTTCTGATTTCTTTCATTTTTCTGACATTTGGTGTCATTTTAACAGTTTTTTTACATTATCGCCATGTTTTAGAAAAAAATGACGTCTCTGTTTCCATCGGTCAAAACAAAGCCAATATCTCCATTGGCAAGGCGCATCAAACTGCTACCCGAAATGGAAGAAAGGAATGGAGTCTGGATGCCGCCTCTGCAGATTATATGGATAAAAATAGCCAGGCAATTTTCAAGGATCTGTCTGTGACATTTTATCTTAAAGATGAAACCAAGGTTTATATAACGGCAAATCAAGGAATTTTGAAAACAGATACTAACAACATGGAAATATATGGTAATGTTGTTGTAAGAAATAAAGATTACAAACTAAGATGTGAAAACTTATATTACAAACATGACAAGCGAATCATTTTTTCAAAAGTTCCGGTTAACATTACAGGAGACTCATTTGAGCTTGTTGCTGATTCCATGTCATTAAATTTAAACACCAATAAGGCGTTGTTTGAAGGAAAAGTCAAAGGAACTTTTAGTGAGCAATTCACACTTTAACCAACATTATTTCAAAGCGTTGCGATATTGGGCCGTGCTTTTTTTGCTTATCTCCTGCGTTTTAATGCATATGGCGTATGCTAACGATACGCCGCGTAATCCGAAAAAAAAAAGTTCCGGGGGAAACGGAGCCATTCATATCACATCTGACAAGCTGATCTCTGACAACAAAGCCGGATATGCCGAATTTATTGGGAATGTAAAGGCGACCCAGGACGACACCGTTATTACATCAGATAGGCTTAAAATTTATTATAAAAAAAATATTGCTAATAAAGGGCCCCTTTCTGTGAGTGAAGAATCGATACATAAAATCGTTGCCAAGGGTAACGTTGAAATAAAATTTGACAACAGGGTTGCAACTGCTCAACAGGCCATATACAATACAGAAACCATGGTGCTTGTTTTGTCGGGAAACAACTCAAAGATCATAAGTAAAAATGAATCTATTTCTGGAGAAAAAATAACATTTTACAGAATAGACGGGCGCATTAATGTTGAAAGTGGGAATAAAAAACGAGTGGAAGCAGTGTTTTATTCGGGGCAAAAGGGTATAAAATAATTGGCAACATTGTCTCTTGAAAATTTGGTCAAAATATATAATGGGAGACAGGTGGTAAATTCCGTTAACATGAAAATAAAAAACAACCGTGTTGTTGGCCTCCTCGGCCCAAACGGCGCGGGCAAAACCACGACCTTTTATATGACCATTGGAATGATAAAGCCCGATAAAGGACACATATTTCTTGATGATGAAGACATAACGACGTATCCTATGTATCTGAGAGCACGCAGGGGCGTCGGATATCTTCCCCAAGAGACGTCGGTATTTAAAAAACTGACTGTAAAACAAAATATCATGGCAATTCTTGAAACGTTATCTATCTCTAAGTTAGAGCAGGAAGAACGGGCAGATATGCTCCTTGATGAACTCGGAATAAAACATCTGATGAACCAAAAGGCCAATCTACTCTCAGGTGGGGAAAGGCGGCGACTCGAAATTACACGCGCACTGGCCACAAATCCTTCATTTATTCTTCTTGATGAACCTTTTGCGGGCATAGACCCATTGGCTGTAATCGACATCAAAAACATCATCAAGCATCTTAAAAATAGAGGTATAGGTATTCTTATCTCGGATCATAATGTGAGAGAAACACTTGAAGCCTGTGACAAAGCGTATATATTAAATGATGGTAAGATCATCGAATCCGGACCTCCGGAAAAGATTGTATCAAGTAAAACCGCTCGGCGGATATACTTAGGAGACGAGTTTAAATTATAAAATGGCCCTTGAACTACGACAACAGTTGAAATTAACTCAGCAGCTGATCATGACCCCTCAGCTTCAGATGGCGATCAAGCTTCTGCAGCTGTCAAGACTTGAGCTTCTGGATACGATTCGACAAGAACTCGAGGAAAATCCAACACTGGAGGAGGAAATCCATGAAGTTGCTGTTGAAGAATCGCCGGATGGACAGCCTGATAAAGCATCTACCGACTCATCCTCAATAGAAGAGGTCACGATAGAGGAAAAGATCCGTGATGATATCGACTGGGACAATTATATCAATGAATTCGGTTCTTCGGGCAAAACCCATGTCGAGACCGAAAGAAAAGATTCGCCAGATTTCGAATCTTTTATAGCACACAAGGAATCTCTGCGTGATCATTTGCTCTGGCAACTTCTTATGACATCTCCGACGGAAGAGGAAGAAAAAATCGGGAGTCTTATCGTCGGCAGTCTAAATGAAGATGGTTATCTGGATGCTTCTATCGAAAATCTCGCCACTATGAGCGGTTCTGATCCTGACAATATTGAACAAGTTTTAGCCCTAATGCAAACATTTGATCCCATCGGTGTGTGCGCAAGGGATCTAAGGGAATGTCTGCTCATACAGACAAGGTTTTTTAATCTCAACGATACCATTGTGATCAAAATTATCGAAAACCATCTCAATCATCTTGAAAATAAAAACTATAAGGCCATAACAAAATCTCTAAAAGTTAGCATCGAAGATGTCATTACTGCTGTAAAAGTGATCAAAAGTTTAGAGCCAAGGCCCGGCAGGGAATTTGCCGAAGAAGACGCCCAATACATTAATCCCGACGTTTTTGTCGACAAACTGGGAAATGAGTTTGTAATACTGGTCAACGACGATGGGATGCCAAGACTGCACGTTAACAATTTTTATAAAAACGCCTTCAAGGGGGGCGGAAACTTTTCCGACGATGCAAAGGAATATATTCAGGAAAAGATGCGATCCGCCACATGGCTCATCCGTAGTATTCATCAACGTCAGAAAACCATCTACAAAGTGATGGAAAGTATACTGAAGTTTCAGCGAAATTTTTTTGACAAGGGCATCGCACACTTGAAACCCATGGTATTGAGAGATGTTGCGGAAGACATCGGA
Organism: uncultured Nitrospinaceae bacterium; assembly: GCA_964195835.1. Taxonomy (GTDB): domain Bacteria; phylum Desulfobacterota; class Desulfobacteria; order Desulfobacterales; family UBA11574; genus UBA11574. The sequence goes on from CAXMTB010000012.1 coordinate 29,390, forward strand.
ATGCACGAATCGACAATCAGCAGGGTAACAACCAACAAATATGTCCATACACCGCGTGGCATTTTCGAATTGAAATATTTTTTTAACAGTTCTATCCAGCGGGTCCAAGGCGAAGCTATCGCCTCTGCCAGTGTTCAAGAAAAGATAAGACAGATTATTGAGAGTGAAAATTCCAAAAAACCATACAGCGATGATAAGATCTCGAAACTTCTAAAGGAGTCAAACATTAGTATTGCTCGAAGAACCGTAGCCAAATATCGTGAAATGATGAGAGTATTACCATCGAACAAACGCAAAGAATTCTAGGGAGGTTTTACGCATGCAAACATCGGTGACATTTAAAAATATTGATCCCTCTGAAAACTTAAAATCATATGTCGGAGAAAAACTGGATCGCTTTGATAAATATTTATACAACCCTGCTGAAGCAAATGTTGTCCTTTCGGTCGAAAAATTTCGCCATATGGCTGAAATCAACATCATCGGTGACAGGCTAAACATTTATGGCAAAGAGGTAACAGGCGATATGTATTCAGCCATAGATATTGCCCTGGACAAACTTGAAAAACAAATAAAGAAAAACAAAGAAAAAATAAGGAAATATCGGAGCGGATCGAAATCCAATACAAAGGAAAATATTGTTGAAGACACCCCTTTTATGGAAGATGAGGCCACTCGAGATGTCATCGTTAGAAATATTGAATATAAACCTATGGATGTGGAAGAAGCGATTATGCAGATGAGCCTTGTAAACGATAATTTTCTTGTTTTTACAGATGCCAGAAGCAATCGGGTCAATGTTCTCTATCGGCGCAAAGACGGTAACTACGGTCTGATTCAACCCAGAAGCTAATACCTGAATCTTGAATATCGAATTTTAATTAGTGCCCATCCATAAATATTATATGGGGCACAAATTAAGTTTCCAATTAGGATTTCACTTCACAAACTTGCATCTCCGACAAACTTGACGATTGCAAAAATTAGATGATATATTATCGGTGAAAATGAAATGAAGATTCTTGATGTTTTGCCCAAAGAAGCAATTCTTGCTGATTTGAAAGCCGTTGATAAAAAAGGAGTCCTCGAAGAACTTGTCGTTCCTGTGGCCATTACTTCAGGTGTAAACCATGAAGATCTCGTAAAAGTGCTGATGGAAAGGGAACGGCTCGGTAGCACCGGCATCGGTGAAGGCATTGGAATTCCTCACGGCAAAGTGAAGGATCTTAAATCACTGATTCTCGGTTTTGGCCTCAGCCGAAAAGGCGTCGATTTTGATTCTATGGACGGCCTGCCCGCCCATATTTTTTTCCTTCTAATCACTCCGGAAAATTCAACCGGCCTTCATTTGAAGCTTCTCGCACGAATATCGAGAATTTTAAAAAATGATCCATTCAAAGAAAAACTGCTACGTGCAACTAGCAGGGATGAGATTTATTCAATTATTAAAGAAGAGGAGGAAGAAGAATTTTAAACTCAACCCTTGATTAAAAGTGAAAAAATTAAACATATTCATTATTACAGGGCTTTCTGGCTCGGGTAAGAGTTGTGCAATTGCAGCATTGGAAGACACGGGTTTCTATTGTGTCGACAACATGCCGGTAGCACTTCTCCCAAAATTTGTGGAACTACCGATTGAGAGTGACTCGGAAATCGCTGGGCTGGCATTTGTGATGGATCTGCGAGAGAAAGGCTTTCTTTCCATGTATCCATCAATCTTTGAGTCTCTTAAGGAAAAAGGATATAAACTTAAAATTCTTTTTCTCGAGGCTGACGAAAACATTCTATTAGAGCGTTACAGTCAGACACGTAGACATCACCCTCTTTCCCAAGGCAAAAGCCTTCTAGAGGGAATCCGTACAGAACAGGAGCAATTAAAAAAGCTTAAAACCGCTGCCGATAAAATTATTAATACTTCCCATTACAATGTCCACAAACTGAAGTCTGTTATCCGGGATATCGCTCTACAGAGTAAAGATTTTGCTCCGATGAGTATAAATATACTGACATTCGGTTTTAAGTATGGCGTCCCTTCTGATGCCAGTCTCATAATGGATGTTCGTTTTCTTTTAAATCCACATTTTGTTCCTGATCTGAAAGCGCTGGACGGAAAAGCCGAAAAAGTTCAGAGCTATGTCTTAAACAACGACGACACCCGAACGTTTTTAAAAAAATATCTGGATTTCCTTGACTATTTAATTCCATTGTATGAAAAAGAAGGCAAAGCCTATTTAACCATTGGAGTCGGTTGTACCGGCGGCAGACATCGATCAGTGGTCATTGCCGAAGCTATATCACAACATATAAAAAAACCAGACAGAAAGATCATGGTCACACATCGTGATATTGATCTTTAGATCTTTAGAAGGAGTATTATGGTAGGTATCGTTATTGTAACACACAGTCAGCTTGGAGATGCGCTTATTGATGCTGCCGAATTCATTCTCGGAACTCGACCCGATACCATGGTATCTGTTTCCATAAATTTGAAAGAAAATGTAGATAAACTGCGCAAAAAAATTTCTAAAGGAATTAAAGAGGTTGACCGTAATAAAGGCATTCTAATCCTTACAGATATGTTTGGCGGAACACCTTCCAACCTGAGCTATTCATTTCTTGAGGAAGGAAAAGTGGAAGTCATATCCGGCGTTAATCTTCCTATTCTGATCAAAGCCGTAGACTTTCAAAATAAAGAAATGGATCTTTGCGACCTCGCCGAACATCTTGAAGCGTTTGGGAAAAAAAGTATTTCACTTGCTAGCGGAATTTTAAAAGGAAATAAACGGGAATAGCCGGTAAACTTGGAGGAGACAATATGAGCGTAAAAGTAGGTATAAACGGTTTTGGGAGAATAGGACGCCTTGTTTTCAGGGCTTCAATCAATCACGCTGAACTTGAGGTTGTGGCCATTAATGATCTCATGGATTCAGCCACAATGGCCCATCTTCTTGCTTACGATTCTGTTCACGGCCGTCTGGGGATGGAAGTCATTGCAAAAGAAGACTCAATAGAAGTTGGTGGGAGGTCGGTTGCAGTGACATCAATAAAAGATCCCGCCGCCCTTGCCTGGAAAGATTATAATGTGGACATTGTTGCGGAATGCACCGGTCTTTTTAGAGACCATGAAACCGCTTCAAAACATCTTACCGCCGGTGCACGGAAGGTAATCATATCGGCACCTGCACAGAAACCGGATATTACCATTGTCATGGGTGTCAACTCAAATCAGTATGATCCCAAAAATCACAATATCATATCAAACGCCTCTTGTACGACTAACTGTCTTGCACCGATTGCCAAGGTGCTTTTGGAAAACTTCGGGATTAGAAGCGGCTTAATGACAACCATACATTCTTACACGGGCGATCAGCGACTACTCGATTTCCCTCATAAGGATCTTCGGAGAGCCCGAGCAGCTGCCATGAACATGATTCCGACGACCACAGGCGCAGCCAAGGCTGTGGCTCTGGTGCTGCCTGAACTTTCCGGGAAACTCAATGGTCTTGCCATTCGCGTCCCCACACCAAATGTATCCATTGTCGACTTCGTTGCAAGTTTAGAAAAAACAGGGGTTACGGTTACTGATGTAAATTCAGCCATGAAAGAGGCTTCGGAAAAATCACTTGCCGGTTTCCTTGGGTATAGTGAGCTTCCGCTGGTATCCACTGATTTTAATGGATCAACTTTATCTTCAATAGTCGATGGACCGACAACATATGTCGTGGACAACATGGTCAAGGTCCTGTCCTGGTACGACAATGAGACCGGATATTCAAACAGGATGGTCGATCTGGCGGCGATGATTGCGGCACAATTATGAGACCTTTGCAACACAGCCCTTTTTGTCCGATTTCTGTGTTAGGTGGTACATCCCGCCACCGCGGGACTCAAATTTTAATCCTCGAAATACTCAATGTATGTCTGTGGTTAAAATTTTCGCCTTCCTTGAACTCTAACAAAAATATCTGTCTTTCAAAGCTCTCAATTAAAAATTGATAATTTTCGAGATTTAATCAGAATGGAGATAAGTGCATGGACAACCGCAGACCACTGATTGCCGGTAACTGGAAGATGTTTAAAACTTGTTCCGAGGCTGTTGAAACGGCAAAACATCTTGTAAAGCTTGTATCGACGTCCGTCGATGTTGATGTAATGATTGCACCGCCGTTTACTGCACTGGCACAGGTTTCAGATGTGGTGAAAGGAACGTGTATATCTCTGGGCGCACAGAATCTTTATTGGGAGGCTGAAGGTGCATATACCGGTGAGATATCACCATCCATGCTTGTTTCAGCTGGTTGCCAGTATGTCATTATCGGACATTCCGAGCGACGTCAATATTTCGGAGAAACAGACGAATCTGTTAACAAAAAAGTAAAATCATCTGTCAATAACGGTTTAATACCAGTGATGTGTGTGGGAGAATCTGAAAAAGAACGGGAATTAAACGAAACTTTTTCAGTGCTTGACAAACAGGTAAAAAATGGGTTAGAGGGCTTTTCTCACGATGATCTGAAAACACTGGTCATCGCATATGAACCGGTATGGGCCATCGGGACCGGAAAAACAGCGACCACTGATCAGGCCCAGGAAGTTCATAAATTCTTGCGCACAACGCTTGAAATTAATTTCGGAAATATGCTTGCCAAATCTATGAGAATCATATATGGAGGTAGCGTTAAACCGAATAATATCGTAGAACTTATGTCAATGCCTGATGTTGATGGAGCACTGGTAGGCGGTGCAAGCCTTGATCCGGAAACATTCAGCAAAATCGTTCAATTTTAGAATCGAAATTAATAAAATTATGTCAACATTTTTAGTCATAATACACACGATAGTTAGCATCGCCCTTATTTTGATTATTCTGCTTCAGACCGGAAAAGGGGCAGATATGGGGGCTGCTTTTGGCGGGGGATCCAGTCAAACGCTTTTCGGCAGTACCGGCTCTTCAACGTTTTTGGGAAAATTAACAACAGTGGCAGCCGTGGTTTTTATGTTAACTTCCCTGGGCCTTGCTTACTTTTCAGGCCATCGTATAACAAGTTCCATTATGACGGATAAAAAGGCACCCATAGAGCAACAGGCTGCGCCGGCTACACCGGAGAAAATCCCTCAACCGAGTCCGGAAGCTTCACAGCCCGAAAAACCTGCTCAGGCAGAATAAGTATTAATAAAGCCTTAAAACTTCCTGAACTCATTTTTATGAAATTCTTATGGTGCATGTGCCGAAGTGGTGGAATTTGGTAGACACGCTATCTTGAGGGGGTAGTGGAGAGATCCGTGCCGGTTCAAGTCCGGCCTTCGGCACCACATACTACTCATAACCTGCGGTGGGTTTTTCCTATCGATTTGATACTCGAAACTTCGACCCCTGCATCTTTAGCATAATTTGGCCAGTCTGAGACCACCTCTACAATTTCCTCAATGATTCTATAGCTGTACTTAAAGTTCATTTCCTTACCAACTGAAATTAGATCTTCTTTCAAAAAATTATCTCGTTTTCCATTTATCGACATTTGATGCCTGCTCGTCCATTCCCCTGATGGATTATATGCGTAGATCACATCGTAAGCCGGAGAAAGACGCCACTTGCCGCTTTTATCCATCAAAAAGGTGATATTTTTGGTATGATCATCTTGATTACGGGCGACCACATTAAATACCATGCGCCGAAATTGTTGCTCTGCATCACTATAAGGTAGTCTCAACTCGCGCATGATCTGAAATGCTTGTTCATACGAATAGACACCCGGATCGTTGAAGTCAAAGTGAGCGATAGCACAAAGAGACTGCATGTGTAGCTTGCCTTTATTCTTAGTTCGGTCGAATCGCCTAATCATAAAGTGCGCCCGCCCATTTTCTTCGAGAAGACGGCATTCGGTCATCTTGATACCGGCAGAAATGGCCATATTGTAGTAAGCATATTCAATACGCCCGTACCCGGCAGGATCTCCTAATGAATCGTCATTGATTCCATCGAATTTCAACACCCAATGGTCGAAACCATCTGGTGCATTGACCTGGCCGGAGCGAACTTCTTTGGTTTTTTCATTCAAAGCGATAACCGCTTTGGGGCGAGCCCCTCCCGCAGAAGTACCAACACGAATAATGTTCAAAATTGCCTCAGAGGCCTCGGGGTCAAATTTCACCTTAAGACCAGAACGCTCTTTGGTTACTCTTTGAGCCAGCTCGACTAATTCGCTCATCTCAACAGGGACTGACTGCTCAATCAATGGGTTAATTACGGGTGAAAACTCCAAAGCCCCCATTGCGCGTTTGCCTGTATAACAAAGGCGCTCAACCGGACTAAAGCTTCCAGGAGTTCGGCCCTGGCGTGCCAACCAGGCATCAATAATAATGTTACCGAACCTGTCCGGCAGAGCATCAGCAAGCATTCCGGGAAGCCCTCGATATGTCCTTTTAGGCAGCGTTCGAAATTCGAACCTTGCCGTTCCACCGCGGGCTTCGGTGATAGGCATTCTTAGAGGAGATAAGTCAAGGCCTTTTTCAAGAAATTTACTATCAAATTCAAATGTTGCGAAGTCCTTGTCCGGATCCCATGACACAGCACCGACCAGTTGTCCCCATAAACAGACATATGCAGTATCAACCCTATCTACCAATCGAATTCTCCTTCATTGCTGTTTGTAATTTGCGGTGAAGCTCTAAGGCGTTCTTTTCCTTTCATTTTAGCGAGTTGCAGAGGACTGATCCCTGGATCCGGCAAAAATGAATCTATCTCTTCAAGCGCATTCAATGCGCGCAATATTTGAATGAGCGTTAGGACACCAAAAGGAGTTCCTCGCTCTGCCTCGCCAATAGTTGTCCGATTTAGACCAGCCAAATCGGCCAATCTCTGCTGCGATAAGTTCTTCTCAAGCCTCTTACGTTTTAGACGACGACCGATCTCTCGCAAAATAGATAGGTCACTCATGCCATACATTCCCATAATATCCTCCACAGCCATCATTAATGGCTTATTTAATTATTTATGATGGTTATTAGCAATATTATATATATTTGAATATGTCAAATAAAAAATGCTTATGATGTCTATTCCCAACATTATAAACTATAATGACATTCATTGTTGCCCATAGTGGTCATTAGACTGTTATTTCTAAGGGAAAAAAGGGTTGCCTTACCCATTTAGAACAGGATATGTGGAGGATACAAAAATTGACAAAAATCCTCCTTATTAAATATTCAATAACACTTCATGGATTCAATAGCGGAAATGATTTGGGGTGTTAGAGCGCATCAATTCAGTATTTCAATAAGAAAAGGAATACAAATGGAATCAAACTCGATAAAAAAGTCATCAAAGCCGGTGATGAGTTTTCTCACTAGTATTATCATTTGCATCCTGGTTCTGCTGGTCGGCGTAGCGGGAATGGTAGTGCTGATCCGTTTAAAAAAGCCTCCGGCTGAGGCAATAAACGGCGAGCGCTCTTTGCGTGTGGAAGCCATGCAGATTAAAAAGGAGAATGTTCAGGTATTTATAACCGGCTATGGTGAAGTAAAAGCATTGACTGTAGTGCCCATCGCACCCGAAGTTTCTGGAAGAATTGTTGATATACACCCCAAACTGAAAATCGGAGAGATTATTCCTAAAGGAGAGGTTCTTTTTAAAATTGATCCAAAGGATTATTTGACAGTCCTCAAAACCAACAGAAAACGTCTTAAAATCCTTAAGCGAAGCCATGAATTAGCAAAAAAAGAGTATCAACGATTCTTGGTATTGTTCAAAAAAGATAACGTCGCAACTCTATCAGGACTTGAAGCGGCTGAGAAGAAAATGCTTGCTGCAGCTGATCTGGAAAACCAGATTATACAGGTCCTGGAAACGGCCGAAAACAATCTTGAACGTTGTGAGGTCCGGGCTCCCTTTAACGCACGTATCAAGTCGGTTTCGCTGGAAAAAGGTCAGTATGTTACTCCGGGACAAAATGTCATAACCCTTTCAGATGATTCAGTTCTGGAAATCCAGGTGCCTTTAGACAGCCGTGATGCCCGCAAGTGGCTGCGTTTTAACACAGATGAAACAAACAGAAACAACACATGGTTTTCAAACCTCGAACAAGTGCCATGCAAGATCCGTTGGACAGAGAATAACAATGGGCAAACTTGGGATGGTCGCCTACACCGGATAATAAAGTTCGACCAGCAGACCCGTACCCTTATCGTTGCCCTGCGTTTTGATGCCGAAACCGCTTTGAAGAAAAGTCCTCGGTCTTTGCCGCTGGTGGAAGGCATGTTCTGTTCCGTAAAAATTCCGGGCAGAACATTGCACAATGTATTCCGACTGCCTCGACAGGCGGTGAGCTTTGAGAATACTGTACATATTATCGTGAAAGATCGCCTGAAAACCGTACCGGTAAGCGTCGTACGAGTGGATGGTGAGAACGCCTATGTGGCCGGCGGGATTAATGCCGGGGATATGGTCGTAACCACGCGGCTTATTGATCCACTGGAAAACGCGTTACTGGAAATAACAAACAGAAGTAAAAAGGAAAATAAATCATGAAACGTGTATTGGCAGCATTTGCCCGAAACACGGTATTTGCCAATATCATCCTTGTCCTGATCTTTCTGTCCGGCGGGATCGCAACCATGTCCATGATTCGAGAAAACTTTCCGGAATTTTCCTTGAACATGATTACGATTTCAGTTCCGTATCCCGGTGCTGACCCCGAAGAGGTTGAGGAGGGAATCAGCCGGAAAATCGAAGAAGCTATAGAAGGCCAAGAGGGAATCAAACAGTACACCACGAATTCGAGTGAAAATGTCGGTACCGCCGTTATCGAAGTAAAAGAAGATTATGATGTGGGCGATGTCCTGGAAAAGGTCAGATCCAGAGTGGACGCCATCTCCTCTTTTCCGGTTGATGCGGAAAAGCCGGTCATTACCGAGCTAACGCTAAAAGATCCTGTGATGCTGCTATATTTTTCCGGTGACATGTCTGAACGGAGGATAAAAGAGTGGTCAGAAAGAATAAAGGATGAAATCCAGCTGGTGCCAGAGGTTTCTCAGGTGGAAATCTTCGGTGCCAGAGAATATGAAATCAGTATTGAGGTATCCGAAAAACGGTTGCGCGAATATGGATTAAACTTTGATAGGGTCGTGGATGCGATTCGACGCAACAGTTTGAATCTTGCCGGCGGGACTATACGGACTAAA
>CAXMTB010000013.1:0-290 GCA_964195835.1 uncultured Nitrospinaceae bacterium
TCGTTGTTTTTCGGTGGTATAGCCCATACAGTCACATCGAATTCTTTTTTTGGTGCGTATCAATAACTCAAAGGTTATAAGATTTGATTCCAGGTCAACGGCAAAATAAAAGGGTTGACAGTCGGTATGTTCGGCCTGAATTCTGGTAAGGATATTCTGATCAAGCTGTATCCAGTAAATACCATTCACATCAGAGGAACTAAAGTTTTTCTCCAAGTAGGCTTTAACCAACTCATAATCTTTAGGCCTGAGCTCATCAATAACGTATTGTTTCATAAAAACAAAATTAT
>CAXMTB010000013.1:313-1002 GCA_964195835.1 uncultured Nitrospinaceae bacterium
GGAGGCTTGATCTTGAACAAAAATCCTCATTTATGGATGGACACTAGTTAGGAAAATGATCGTATCTTGATTGCCGGGTCAGGTAGTGCTAAGATAACAACATTAATATACCAGAAATTAGGAATGAGAAAAGAGGTTTACCCGCCTTCGGCGGCGCCAGAGGCGACCAGGGATAAGGGAAACTACAATAACCACTGATAAACACAAATTCCTATTTTCTATTTTCTAAAATGAACATTCAACCCTAAAAAACAGGGTATATCTGGAACATAGCATGATTTCATTTAACGCGTATTTGATTGCTTATATCTGTATCTATCTTATCAGTGCTGCTCTTAAAACAGTCATTGAGCGGATAAACATAAATTATCTTGAAAAATATGGAAAAACGGTTCCTGCCACATTCCAGGGAGTGATTTATGAAGAGGAGTTAAAAAAGATCATACGATACACGTCAGATAATGCACGATTTAAACTTGTTCAATCCATCGTCATTAAAAGCCTTTTTCTTTTCATTGTGATTTCGGGAATTCTCCCATGGCTCGCTGATAATTTGGCGAATAAAAACTTTTTACTGGCTGGCCTGGTCTTTTTTGCCTTTATCGGTCTAATAGAGGTATTGGCCGGCCTTCCTTTTGATTATTATCAAAGTTTTGTCATCGAGAACAGATATGGATTTAATACAAAAA